>CAZFDH010000065.1:0-1567 GCA_964518155.1 Candidatus Woesearchaeota archaeon | reverse complement strand
CCGCGCCTTCAAAGTCCAACTAGATGTGAGTAATAAGCAGCAAACCTTGTTATTACAACATATTGGTTGCGCTAGGTGGGCATATAATTGGGCATTAGCCAAGAAAAAGGAATCGTTTGACAAAAAAGAAAAGATTCCAAATGCTATCGAACTTCATAGAGAGTTAAACAAGCTAAAAAAATCTGACGTTCCTTGGATGTATCATTCAAGTAAGACTTCGCCACAAAACGCATTGAGAGATTGCGACAAGGCATTTCAAAATTTCTTTATTCGCTGTAAAAAGAAAGTTAAAGGTAAAAAAGGATTTCCGAAATTTAAATCTAAGAAAAATGAGAAACAATCATTTAGATTGGATGGTGCGATTTCAGTTGAGTCCGATTGTATTAAATTACCACGAATCGGTAAACTTAGATTAGCAGAGAAAGATTATATTCCTACTGATTGTAAAATACTCTCTGCTACCGTCTCTAAACGAGCGGGTAAGTGGTTTGTATCTGTTCAAGTAGAAACGCCCGATATAGAGCATTCTGACGCTAAGAATGAGGTCATAGGGATTGATTTAGGTATTAAGACTTTGGCGACTTGTTCGGATGGTTCAACCTACGAAAATCCAAAAGCACTAAAGAAAAATCTTAAAAGATTAAAGCGTAAACAAAAACAATTATCGAGAAAGAAAAAAGGAAGCAAAAACTATGGAAAAGCGAAACAAAAATTAGCAAAATTACATTATCATATATCAAACATTCGTAAAGATTGCTTGCATAAAATTACTTCTAAAATTATAGATGAAAGCCAAGTTATAGTTTTGGAAGATTTAAAAGTAAGCAATATGATGAAAAATCATTGTTTGGCGCAAGCCATCGGTGATGTTGGGCTTCACGAATTTCGTCGTCAAATTGAATACAAAGCAAAATGGAATAGGAGAAAGGTTATCTTTGCGAATACATTTTTTCCGAGTTCAAAACTTTGTAACCGTTGTGGATGGAAAAATTCAGATTTGAAGTTGACAGATAGAGTGTTTGAATGTAAGATGTGTGATATGAAACTGGACAGAGATTTAAATGCGAGTTTGAATCTAAAACAAATTTATACTGGCAGTTCGTCAGGAATTTACGCTTCTGGAGATGGGAGTTCATCAAATGCAAGTTTGATTAGCCCGTCGTTGAACGAAGAATTTAACAAAAAATCAAGAGTTTATATCTTAAAAGTATGACTTTAGATTTTTGTAAGTTTAAAAGAACGGTTGAATTTGAAATAATTCCCAAAACCCATCGCAGCAAATATGCTTTGACTCTCGAATTCGTTTCAGGAGGAAGGAAAAATGATCCCAATAATTTTGGATTTGATCCATTTATTTGTCATACAGCAAAAGTGGAACATAGAAGAGAGTCGATCCTGAAAACTCTTAATCTTTGGGAATAATGGGCCGCAAAAAATCCTCCAAACCTAAACCGCCCAAAATCAACAAACAAAAACTCCTCGAATCCCTAATTGAGAAACCGTCTCAAAAGGTTCGAGAGTGGGCCATGAAGGAATTTTCTCTTCTTAAGAAACTCACTGAGAAATA
>CAZFDH010000064.1:0-1596 GCA_964518155.1 Candidatus Woesearchaeota archaeon | reverse complement strand
GCATTATAAAAAAGAGGCTGTCAAGAGTCTTAAAATAAGCTTGATTAAGATAATTTTTTTGATATACTTATCTATATAATCAACACTATATGTTAGAGTCAGGAATCAATAATTCAGAAAATCCCCGCCGACAAGAAAAATTAGCTTCCGAAGGAAGCGATTGGGTTAAACGAGTTAAAAAAGAGCAACAAACCTTCTCAGAAGAAGATGAAAGAAAAATGAATATTTTTTGTGCTAAACCAATAGAAGACTTATTAAAAATGGAAAAATTGACACAAAATGAACAATTTAAAAGAGAAATTGATGAAAATCCTGAACATAGAAAAAAAATAAAAGAATACAATGACCTGGTGTGGGGTTCTGCTAAGGATAAATTAAAACTTGCAGCACAGGTAGCAGAGGAAGATCTTAAAAAAATTTTCCTTGAGTTTTTAAAGACCAAGGACATTGAAGAGGTTGCACAAAATCTATCTATAGACTATTCCACAGAAGAGAATCAAGATTCAACTAATGAAGCTGTTAATAAAAAAATTGAACAATCACAAAAAACAAAGACTAAGACATTATCACAGCAGGACATAAAAAAAACAGTTATTACTGAAGATATAGCTAATATTCTAACGAAGCAATGTGCAGAAGGTGATATTGATGAAGTCTATCTCTCTATTATTCGACCAGCGTTAGAAAGATACCAACATGACATGTTTAAGCAAGAAGAAGAATTAAGGAAAGAAATACCTAAATTGGTAAAAAAATTTGAAACATTATTGGAAGATGCAATGAAAAAAGGAGTGTTTCCAGTTGATCCAAGTATTGTAAAAGAAAGAATCGCTCAATTAAAAATAATATTGATGGATCCATTAACAGCACAGCTAGCAAAGGAAACGGGAGAATTTAGATCTACGGATCACACAATTGTTATTTCACTTGATGTAATAAAAAATAAAAAACCAGTATCTCTTGCACATAAATTTTTTCATTTTATCTCAAATACCGCAACTCATGACGAGAAGCAGGCACTTGAAACACTCGGACATGAAATTTTTCACGGCATTTCAGGACAAAGCGGTAATCCAGAGGTTACACGTGTAGGCATAAGGTTCAGAAAAGATAAAAGCCGAAGAAGTATAGATAAAATACCACCATCCTTTGAATGGCTAAATGAAGCACTCACCGAACAAGCAACAATGGATTTATTAGGAAAAAAACAAGGTGATGTGTATAGCGCAGAACGAGAATTATTGAAAATGATGATACAAAACGGTATTTCTCGAGATTCACTTTATAAAGCATACTTTGATAATTACACTGTCAAAAAAACAGACAAACACAGAACAATTGAATTAAAAAATTTATTTGATGAAACCAACAAAAAATTTGGGAAAACATTTCTTGTTAACTTGGACAGATATATTGCAATTATAAATTTAGAAGCTGATGACAAAAAAATGGGAATTTACCAAGCAATCGAAGCATGGAAAATGGAAAAGGAAAATTTCCCTCAATATCTTGAAGAGTGGCACAAGGAACAACGCGAAGCCCAAAAATAAATAAACTGCGCCTATAGGCGCAGTTTATTTATTAGTGGTGCCCACC
>CAZFDH010000063.1:0-1688 GCA_964518155.1 Candidatus Woesearchaeota archaeon | reverse complement strand
TATCTTTTAGAGTGTGGCTATACAGAGCTACCTGATGAGGTTGAAATAACAAAAGACGACAATACTTACTGCGTGCAATGCTGGGAAGTTTTGAGCAGAGATAGAAATGAGATGAAGAGATTTTTTAAGGAGATAAAATGAAAATAGACATTTTGGAAATAGTAGAAGATATTTTAGTAGGTGGGCGTATAGGTGGGCGTAATGGTGAAATGGCGTACATAGAAAATAATCCTTCGATTGCTAAACTTTATAGAGAAAGTGGTAAAACTTTCAAGGAGTTCTTGAAAGATGTTGTGAATGAAGCAGAAGAGAACCTTGTACAGCCTAAAAAGGAGTTTTTAGAAGTTGTTTTGGGGTTTTCTAACCTTGAAAATTATATAAAACCAGAAGAGTTAAAAGAAATAAAAGAAGAAAAAAACAATTATGAAGATTCTCGCAGGAGGCTTTTAAATGCAACAGCAAAAATTACCGAATCCTTAAGTAAAAATCCCGTTTTCTATTCTTTGGAAAATTATCACGATGATGGTAGAAGGTTTATTTATAATCTTGAAAGAAGAGTGTGGACAGGAAAAATTAGAATTAGCAAACTGCAAGGAGAAACATTAAGGACTCTTAACGATGTTAGCCTTTGAAGAGAGCATAAGCCGTCTAACAATATACGACTGCAATAACAGCCGAAAGGATATAAACATCAGGTGCGAGTTGTGTGCATTTGCAGAGATTACAAGCACAGAACAATTATTTTGTGTTAAAAATAGTGCAAATGTTGGCGATGATGAGCTATGCGAAAAATTCAATATTACTAAACAAATGAAAGATGATTTGTATTTTAATTGTATTGAATGAAAATTTTGGTATACTTTCTTTGATTGAAAACAAAGCGCTCTTGCAAGAACTCCTACTCTTGCAAGGGTTTTTATTTCTAAGCTTTATATCCAGCTCCACTGGATTCTACAACCTACTTGCAAAAGTGGGTTGGATATAGGGCTTAGCCGATTTAGAGTTCAGTGGAGCGTCTTCTAAATCCCCTAAATTATTAACTCCGAAAGCAACACATGGAACTTATAACAGTTTCTACGACTAAAATTAATGGTTCGGAAATCAATTCCGTTAATGCAAGAGAGCTTCATTCAAATATTGAGAGCAAACAAGAGTTTTCTACTTGGATAAAAAATCGTATTGAGAAATATGATTTCAAAGAAAATGATGATTTTATCTCGTTTGATAAAGTTATCAAGCGAGCAACTGGAGGCACAACAGTCAAAGAATACATCATTACTTTAGAGATGGCTAAAGAGTTAGCGATGGTGGAAAATACCCAAAAAGGCAAAGAAGTACGAAAGTATTTCATCGAGGTTGAAAAGAAAGCCAAAAATCCATCTTTTGCATTGCCTCAAAATTACATCGAAGCTTTAGAAGCTCTTACAAAGTCAGAAAAAGAAAAATTACAATTAACCGAAACAATAAAAAAGAAAGATGAGGTTATTTGTGCCGTCGCTGATTTAAATATAAGAGCTGGCGATGTATCAATAGGTGACTTTGCAAAAAACTTAGCCATTCAAGGACTAGGTCAAAACAATCTTTTTTCTTGGTTGAAAGCAAGAGGTTTTCTGATGATGGACACTACTCCATACCAACCCTATGTTGAAAGAGGCTATTTTGTACGAAAGCCGTATCAAGAAAAAGTA
>CAZFDH010000062.1:0-1844 GCA_964518155.1 Candidatus Woesearchaeota archaeon | reverse complement strand
GCGTATACTTGGAAAAGAGAATCAGAATCTAGACTAGAAACTGGATCATCTATAACGACAACTGCGTTGTCGTCAAGTTTATCTTCCTCATCGTTAATTGAAAGCAAAAAATAGGCAAGTGCTAGAAAGTTTCTTTCACCCTCACTTAAACTATCCAAACTACACTCAACACCATCTCTTTTCAAAACATACCCAATTTCTTCAGTCGAATCATCAAGCTCAATTTTTTTATATGGGAAAGTCGACGCTAATAGTTTATTTATTCTATCAGCAGGAATTTGAACATTTTTTGCTTTCTTTTTAAGTTCTTTCAGTTCTTGTTCTATTTTTTTAATTTCACTATTTTTATCTACTCGACTTTTTAAGCAATTCTCATAGACTTTCTTTTTATCAAGATATTGTAGATATTCGGTCGCTACATAATGAATTTCAATGGTCCATGCTGTTGTATCAACCCCAAAGACTTCTTCATTAGTGAAAAGATTGTCGAATTCACAGGAGTCTACCTCTTTAATTTTATTCTCTTTCTTAGATTTTATTTTTTCTTGCAAAGAAGTGAAAAAGCTTTCCAGTTTTGTTTTTTCTGAAGTATAAAAAGTTTCGCAGGTGACAATTTCTCTTAAGGCATCTTCAGCACTCTTACCCATAGCATCTAGAGCATTATTTAACTCGATGACATCATTAGAAAAGTGTTTTAATAACTCATCTCTGTTTTCAATTTTTGAGCCGCAAAAAAGACATGTACCGAGTTTCTCACTCTCATCCGAGAGTTTATGTATATCTAGACCATCTCTAATCCAATCCTCTTCCTTTCCTCCGTCAGGATAACCACTCAATCTGGCGGATTTTTCATAAACCGGACTAAATTTCAAATATTTATTTATTTTTTCTAGCTTTTCGATTACCCAATCATTCCATTTTTTAAGAATTTTATATTCTCTTTCTTTTTCAGATAAATTTGAAAGTGTTGCTAGAAGACTTTTCAATTCATCTTCACTCTGTACAAAATTTTCGAGCTGTTTTCCTTGTTCGATTTGCTTTGTTAGCCAGTCCACCCTCTTTTCGAAGGAAGATTTGAAATATGAGTTAAATACTCCGTTGCTTTCAACTACAGGATCTTTTTTGATATGACCTATACCGCTTATTGTTCTAATGTGTTTAGAGACTTTTTCAGATATATCATCATATTCATTTTTGCATTGCGGAAATTTGTCTAATTCACCCTTAGCATCATCTAATTCTTTTTGCTTCTTTGAAAAATCTACTTCTGTTGCACCTATAGCTACAACATATTTAAGATGAGTTTGATCAATAATCTCTTTTATATAATCCTCATTAAAAACTCGAATTTTATTTTCGTAGCCAGAAAGTTCATTTTGTTTTTTCGAACCAGTATCAAATCCGACCGTAAAAGTTGCTCCATCAATTCTACTGCCAGTCTCAATAACCCCTTTTTCATAAGATCGTAATAATCTTGAAATAATTGTTTTTCCAGAACCATTCCATCCCAACAAAATATTTATTTTATCGTGAAATTCAGGAACGGCAGTGTCCCATTGAAAACTCCTAAATGTTCCAAAGTTAATGGATTGTATCTTTTTAATTTTCATACTTTCTTTTTGCAAAATCTCGTACTCTATTTCTTGCAAGGCTTACGTATTTTTCATCTCTTTCGATACCTAACCATTTTCGACCGAGCGCTTCTGCAACAACTGCTGTTGTTCCGCTTCCCATAAAAGGATCAAAAACTATATCGCCCTTATTGCTCGCGGCTAAAATAACTTGTTGCATCAATTTTAAAGGTTTTTGTGTTGGATGAGCCTTTATTCCATTTTCATCCTTCA
>CAZFDH010000061.1:0-2169 GCA_964518155.1 Candidatus Woesearchaeota archaeon | reverse complement strand
AAAAATGGAATGACAATATAAATAGTAAGAATGAGGAATTTTGGCAACAATTATTTCAAAATCATACATGGATATTGTCTCAAATTTTTTCTTGCCCTTTCATATTGATAGGAAAAAAATTTTATTGCGGAGGAAAAGAGGATGATGATAAGGGGGGCGTAAAAGGTGATTTGTTATATAAAAATGATCTTACTGGTAATTTAGCTTTTATTGAAATAAAAAACCCAGAAGCAAAAATCGTCGGGAACAAATATCGTGGCGACGAAGACGGAAAAGACAATGTGATTTTTAGTATGAGCGATGAATTGACCGGGGGCATAAATCAAGTTTTGAACCAAAGAAAAATTTATATAAATACTCACGGAGATAATAATGGTAAATTTTTGCATAACGCTAAGTGTATTTTGGTCATTGGTAAAATAGATAATTTACAAGGCAATGATGAGAAAAAATCCTTTGAATTATATAGATCCTTCTCTAAAGAAGTTGAAATAATAACCTTTGACGAATTATTTGGGAGAATACAGACATTTCTGAATTTATTAAAAGAATAATATGCTATACGACGAATTCAATTCATATAAAAACTTTGCCGGCGCTGATGTTTTCAAAAACAAAGCGACTGAAAAAACGGAGATTTTGAAAAATCTTAACCCGGCTTTTTCGGCACGCGAATACCAGAAAGAAGCATTGGGACGATTCTATTATTATTGCGAAGAATATCACCAAAAAATCAAGCCAATTCATTTGATGTTTAATATGGCGACCGGCTCAGGTAAGACGCTTATCATGGCGGCTAGTATTTTATATCTATATAAAAAAGGCTACCGCAATTTTATTTTTTTTACTCGCCTTGGTAATATTATTCAAAAGACCAAATCCAATTTTCTTGATCCAAATTCCAAAAAGTATTTATTTGCTGACAAAATTACTCTTGGTGGACGGGAGATAAAAATCAAAGAAGTTGATAATTTTGAAGGGGTGAACGACCGCGATATAAACATTATTTTTTCTACCACCGCTCTTTTGCACTCTCGCTTTAATTTCGCTCGCGAAAATGTTTTGACTTATGAAGATTTTGCAGAAAAGAAAATTGTCTTGATTGCGGATGAGGCACACAACTTGTCTGCGGAAACAAACGGTAAGATAAGCAAAACTGAAGAAGAAGACCGCCGAAACTGGGAAAATACTGTTATGCGCATTTTGAACACTAATAGTCAAAAGGATAATGTGCTTTTAGAATTTACAGCAACGGCTAGACTCGAACAGGAATATCCTGAAATTTTGGAAAAGTACAAAGATAAAGCCATTTATCGTTATGATTTGAAAGAATATCGCTTGGACGGTTTTTCAAAAGATGTGCGAACTTTGCAGATAAATGCGCCGATCATGGAGCGCGCTCTTTCAGCCGTGATTATTTCACAATATCGTCGTAAGGTGGCGGAAAAATATAAAATCGCACTAAAGCCTGTTGTGATGTTTAAAGCCAACAGAGTAAGTATTCCTAAAGAAGGAGTACCAAAAGAACATAATCCTCAAGTTGTCGTTTCAAACATTTTTAAGGGCTCTTTTCATAAACTTATTTCTGAACTCGGCGAAAAAGACATAAAGCAGCAAATGGCAATTAAAGACACAACATTGCAAAAAGCATTTCAATTTTTCGATGAGCAAAAAATTACACTCGCGGATTTAGTGGTAGAAATTAAAGGTGATTTTGCGCCGGAAAAATGCTTAACAGTTGATGAAGATAAAGACTTAGAGCAAAAACAAATTTTACTTAATTCGTTGGAAGAAAAAAACAATGAAATCCGCGCTATCTTTGCAACAGAAAAATTAAATGAAGGTTGGGATGTTTTGAATCTTTTTGATATTGTCCGTCTTTATAATAGTCGCGACTCCAAAGGTAATAAGCCAGGTAAAACAACCGTGCAAGAGGCACAACTTATTGGACGAGGAGCAAGATATTATCCATTTACGCTTGGTGAGTTTGCAGACGCTTACAGGAGAAAATATGATACCGACACACAAAATGAGCTTCGAATTTTGGAACAACTTTATTATCACAGCGTTACAAATCCTCGCTATATTCAAGAATTAGAAAGTGTTTTGGTTCGTGAAGGCATTATTCCATCACGCACAGTACAAAAAGAAATTAAAATCAAAAGTGGT
>CAZFDH010000060.1:0-2672 GCA_964518155.1 Candidatus Woesearchaeota archaeon | reverse complement strand
TAACAATAAGGTCTTTTTCAGACACGATAACTCCCTCGCCTTCATTATCCACAAGAAGAAGATTAGAAGTTTTATTTGTCGATTTCTCAAGCTCCGAATCTCCACCTCTACTCATGAAACAAAAAACAAAACACCATTTAAATAAATAGTTGTGACGAATCACAATGCTAAATATTTCAGAACTTCATAGACTAAGAATGCTGGCCAAACCAAAGCTTTCAAAAATCCAAGCACGCCCATCCAAAAACTCGTCGCTGTTGAAATATAGTAAACTGCCGCGCCAATGAATCCAAGTCCGTAAACTGCGCCGCCGCTTCCATTACAACAGCCGCCACACATTTCTCTTTTCATAGATTTTTTCATTTTTCACCTCTAAGAATTAAAATATTTATGAATTTAAATATTCTTCTCATCTATTCAATTCTATATATTTCCCGCCGGCCGTACAAATACATTTCAGTATAATTTTTCATCTCTTCCATATCTTCCGGATCAATGTTGGGATCAGGCTTTCCTGCCCCCATATCTTCCATTTGTTTTTCAAACTCAGCCAAACTTTCCATCGGCATCTCCGCAACCACCGTATTATACTCTCCAACTAAATCAGTCATAATTTTTGCGTCCGGATAATTTTTCATCATCTTCTTGAAAAGCTTTGCTAACTTTCCTGCCTGTCCTGGCTTTGCCGTAAAAACCTCTCTAACAATTATTTTCATTTTCTTTCCTCCACAATCGCCTTAAATCCACCATAAGCCATCTTCTCCATTTCAAATGGCATTGGTTTATCTTTCCATTCTTCCGGACTCATTTCAGGATCTTCCATAACTTTTTTGTTAACTTCATCTCTGTGCTCTTTAGATTCAAAACTAATAAATGAAAAAATCACTACTTCGTCTTCTTCTGCACCAGCCATCTCCGAAAAGTTTCTCATCTTCATACTTTCTTGTTTCATCTCTTCGGGCATTTTTGGATTAAGATCATCGCCAACACATTCAAGATATTCTAAGGCGCCATGTTTTTTCCAAATCTTTCCAGCTAGAGTTGCCATTTTCTTGTAATCATCTAATTTATCTTTCTTCACAACTAAAATGAATCCATCGACGTATTTCATTCTTTTCCCTCCATAATCTCTTTAAGTTTATGAACATCTAAACGTTTCATTTCCAGCATCGCGTTCATAGCTTCTTCATTCTTATCAAATTCATTAAAATCTTCAGTCACAACTTGCCAAGATACTCCGTATTTATCTTTCAGCCACCCGCATACTTCTGCACTTGGATCAGCAGAAAGTTTATCATAAAAATAATTTATTTCTTTCTGGTCCTTGCACATTATCATCAAAGAAATTCCTTCACCAAATGTAAAATCATGAACATCGCCACCATCCATTGCAGCAATCCATGTGTCGTCAATCTTAAAATCAGAGAACATAACGTTTCCTTTTTTCTGAGGACCTTGGTCTTCCGGATAATTAATCATATTTCCAAGTTTAGAATTTTTGAAAACGGATAAATAAAAATTGACTGCCTCTTCTGTCTTACCACTCTTTTCATTTGTAAATAAAAAAGAAGGCATGATTTTCGGTCTATCTTCTCCATGGGGATTTGTCAAAATTAACTGCCATGAAACTCCGTATTTATCTTGAACCCATCCATAACGTTTGCTCCAAGGATATTCTGAAAGTTCCATTAAAACTTTTCCTCCGTCGGATAATTTCTCCCAAGCAACATTAAGATTTTTTTCAGCATTTTTATCATGCGAAGGATCAAAATTCACAAAGAAAGAAATAGAAGGATTTTTCTTAAAAAAAGTGCCACCATTTAAACCTAAGAACTTGAATCCCTCGATCTCAAAAGAAACGGTCATAGTACTTCCAAGAGGTTTGTTAGAAGGAGTATCAACAACATAAGGCACGAGTTCGTTAATTTTAGAATTGCTAAATATTGAAATATAAAATTTAGCAGCATTCTCAGCCTCATCGTCAAACCATAAACACGGAATTATTTTCTGCATAAAGTTTTAAAAGCGCTCAGATTATATAAAGTTGTCGATTGTTAAGTCTAATTACTTCTTATAACTCACAATTAAATACAAAATTCCAACCGCCAACGGAACAAGCATAAACCAAACTACTTCTCCTTCGAGAATTAATCCTCCAATAAGTCCAGTTAAAACTGACAAAGTTGCTAAATATCCTCCAACTTTTTCCCACTTCCATCCTAATGCAAGTCCAATAAACATCAATGGAAAAACACTCAACCATAAATTATCCCATGCATCATAATCGGGATTAATAAATGGCAAAGGATTTCCATAACCAAAATAAAACGGCAAGGCGAAAAGCAAAACCGCTAATGCAAGAATTCTGGCAGTCCATTTCAGGGTTTTGAAATTTTTCTTTTTCACAACCAATTAAAGAAAAAGGGTTTTATTAACTTTTAGTTTTCTTCAACATGTTTTTTGAAATTATTTAGAATCGCTTGCCATCCCTCTCTTTGCATTTCTTCTGAATTTTCTTCTTCAGCGTCAAACGTTTCAATCACTTTTGTTCCACCTGGGATAGAAACAAATTCTACTTTTACTCTCCTACCGTCATCCATTTCATATTCTATAGTTCTATACTCTTCCACAGTTGTGTAAGTTCCTTCAAAATCAAAGCTAGCACTTTCATC
>CAZFDH010000059.1:0-2841 GCA_964518155.1 Candidatus Woesearchaeota archaeon | reverse complement strand
TCCACATGCAAGGCAGTGCTTGAATGTTAAACGATCTTCTTTTACAAGTTCTGTGTCGGGTTTTCCGCATTCCTGACAGATTACAAATTCTTTAGCGTATTGTTCTATTTTCGGATTTATTTTTGCTGATGGAATTTTATTCATCAAAACCAACCTATCGCCTTCGATTTGTCCTGATGTTGCCATTTCTTTAAGCAAGAATTTAAGCAGATGCTCCTGACTTCGTCTAAGTATTGAAGCTAATTGAGAGAAATTTGATACTATTGTTTTCTTTCCTTCAAAATATCCTTCAACTTTGGGAATTTCAAAACGCTGCCCGTTTCCCTGAGGTGCCTTTATTTTTGAGTACGCTTCCTGTAATAATTTTTCATAGTCTTCCATGATAAATCGAGAGTGAATGGGTTTTTAAGTTTGTCGGGAAAATTTTTAAGCTAGGTTCAATAATAATTGTATGCTTGAGAAGGAAGTGGTGGAAGATTTCCAAAGAGGTAATGTTAACTTGCCGATTAGGATTTCTTCTTGCAGAAAATTATCTTTTGATTTTAATAAATATTATAGAAATCGACGAGATAAGATAATAAAACTTGATGGATTTCCAACTGAAGAAAATTTTTCAGGCGATATGATCTTTTCGCTTTACGAAATTGGAGAAAAAAGACCTAAAAGCTTTTCTCCGTTAGATCTTGTTATTCCTTCGAGAGTAATTGAAGAAGTAGGATATTTACGAGGAAGTCAAGTTCTCAACTTAACTATTTTTCTTGACGTATCTAATATTGATCCTTTTGTAGATTTTTATGTTGCGTACGGAAGGCATAGACAAGTTTCAAAAAAAGAAAGAAGAGAAATGGCGATAAGATTTAAGAAAATGTTTGGTCTTGGCGAAGGATTTATTCTTGGCGGTGATGGGTTGTATTCTGGTGAAAGTTAAGTTTAAAATTTAAGATGTTTGATTAATTTATGCCTAAGAAAAAGAAGGAAAGCATTTCTTTTTTGCAATGGATAGCTTGGGTAGTTGGATTTGCTGCGCTTGCATTATTGATATTTGCAATAATTAATCGTTAGCTCAATAATGGTTTATTTTCTTCTCTTCTGATTGATTTAATTGCTGAATTTGAAAGAAGAAAAGTTTTGAACTCTTCAACAAATTTATAAAGCCTTTCGTCTTTAATTCAATATGGTTATGATTAAGAACTTTGTAATAGGTGTTGCGATTTTTATTTTGACAATTGCAGTCGGGATTTATGGAATTTCGACGCTGTATGGGTCTGGTCCGGACTATGAAGAATTTTGCCCTAATATAAACGATCAAGCATCGTGTGAAGCATTTGGCGCTAATTGGACTACATATCAAGAAAATGGAAAACCAATTGGAGTAAATGGTTATTGTGATGTTTATTCTGTTTGTCAAGATCCTTTAGAAGAAGCGCAAAGAAAATATGCGAGAAATGTTTTCTTTATCGCACTTCCTTTGGGAGTTATAGTAATTGCTCTTGGCGCGTTAGTTTTTGGCCTTGAATCGGTCGGAGCAGGTCTAATGGCTGGCGGAGTTGGAATAATTCTTTACGGCGTTGGCGGATTCTGGAGATTTGCTGACGATTGGCTAAAATTTGTTTTATCTTTGATCGGACTAGTTGCAGTGATTTGGCTGGGATATTATTTCAACAAAAAGTGGGCGAAGAAGTAATTACTCTCTTTGAGTGATTATTAATTCTTTTAAAGTTTGAATGCTATCGTATCCTACTCGCTGAAAATAAGGTCAGTAGTTCCATCCGAAATCCTTACCAGTAGGCGCATTTTTCTAAAGATTTAAATTTGAGTTTTTCTTATTCAATTTATGAAAAGAGGGAAGAAAGTTGTCGTCAATGATTTGATGCAAAAAAATTATGTTTATTTTCTGACTGAACCGATGGGAAAAAATTTTCATCCTGATTTTAAACCGCAACTGACTCCGGCGCAGATTTTGAAACTAGGCGCGTTTGGGGGAAAATATATGACTGATTGCAAAAAAGAGTTTCCTGCCAGTTGGTTTAAAGGAGCAAAACTTTGTCATGAATTTCACGACGCTAATTTAAATTTCTTTAGAATAAATGCGTCGCAACCATTATCTGTTTGGAGAGAAAATGGCTGGATTTATCATGAAGATCCTCGGGGGTGGTTTCAATGGTATTGCAGATATTACATGGGAAGAAGATGCAAAGATGATTTAAGACAAATAAAAAGGTGGAAAGCTTTTACTCGTCATGTTGGGGCTTTGAAAAAGAATTGCCGCAGAGGAGATTTTTCCTGCAGAAGAAAGGAAAGACAAGCGCTACTGCATTGGGCTTATGACAGTAGGAAAATTTAATTTGGACAAACACCTTCAGTATAAAATTCTACATTTTCATTTAAACATGCTTGACAACTGTTAGAAAATGTTTCTGCGCAAGGATATTTAATGCAGTTGACTTTTTCTGAATCATACCATCCACAAACTGGCTGATAGATTTGGATGCATGCCTGGGCATTTCTGCTTTCATTTGTGCAAAATGTTTTTTGATCTTCAGGGATTATTCTGTTTTGATATCTTTGGTAAGTGATAATTATTAAAAAAATTCCTAAGATCAATACAAGTAAAATTGATATTAAAATTGCAACCTTTCTTTTCATGATCTATCAAGTTGTCTGAAGATTAAAAATGTTTGGTGTTTTATTATTTTCAATACATATCTTTTTAAAATTTGTTTTAGATTGTTTTTGGTGGCAAATCTTTTTGAAGTAATGGAAGGATTAGAAAGCTTTCCTAGTTTGGCTGACGACTTGGATGGTTCACTTTCTCTTATCGCTTTTGCAGGTAAATCAAAT
>CAZFDH010000058.1:0-2865 GCA_964518155.1 Candidatus Woesearchaeota archaeon | reverse complement strand
TTTCTCTCATTGCTTTCTTGTCTTGCTTGTTTTTTTCGTAATGACTTTTTAATTTTTCAAGTTTTTCCTGTATATTTTTTTCATCAGGGCTAGAATATATTTTATTTTCCTTAAGAATTTGAGAGATCTTTTTGGAGTAATCTTTTGGATGTATGCCTTCGCCTCTTAGTCTTTCTCCTATTCTTTCAGCTGTTAATCCTTTTCTAGCTAATTCTACTACTTTCTTTTCATATTCTTCCTGTGAAATCTTTTCCTTTTTAGGAGTTTCTACAGGTTTTTCTTCTTTGACTTTTTCAGATTTTTTTGGCATAGTAATGCCTAGGATAAACAGTTTTTAAAGCTTTTCCATGGTAGAATTTTTAAACTTAAAAAGTTACTACTATGTATGGGAAAGAGTATAGGTGTGATAAGTCTAAAGGGTGGTGTCGGGAAGACCACCAGTGTTGTTTCTCTTGGTGCGGCTTTGGCTGAATTCGGGAAAAAAGTTCTTCTTGTCGACGGTAATTTGTCTGCTCCAAATTTGGGACTTCATTTGAACATAATTGATCCACAAAGTAGTTTGCATCATGTTTTGGATAGAATTTCAAATATTAGTGATTCAATTGTTAAGGTTGGAAATTTGGATGTTTTGCCCTCTTCTTTATTCTACGGTTCGCAAGTAAATCCGCTTTTAATTAAAGATAAACTCAAAACAGTAAAGAAAGATTACGATGTAATTTTAATTGATTCTTCTCCAACTCTGGATGATGAAACTTTGGGAACAATTTTGGCTTCTGATGAACTCTTAGTTGTTACGACTCCTGATCATGTTACGTTAAGCACAACAATTAAAGCGATAAAATCTGCTAAACAACGAGGAATTCCAATATCTGGTTTAATTTTGAATAAAGTTTACAACAAGAATTTTGAAGTTCCGCTAGAGAGCATTGAAAAAACTATTGAAGTCCCGGTGTTGGCGGTTATTCCTCATGATATTAACATGATAAAAGCACTTTCAAAATTCGAACCGTTTACTGAGTTTAAGCCGCATTCTGAAGGAAGTGTTGAATTCAAAAAACTTGCCGCAGTTTTAACTGGAGGAAAATATCAAAGCAACAGACTTAAAGATATTCTTAGAATAACTCCGACTAGACAAGAAATTAATCGTGAAATATTTTATGAAAGAGTTTTCAAATAGAATTAGAAATCTTTAAAAGTTGTCTTCTTATAATTTTATTAGAGCCCCATAGTCTAGCGGTCAAAGATACAGCCCTTTGGCATGAGACTCTAATTAAGAGTTTGAAATTCTCATGAGGAAAGGCTGTGACCCCGGTTCGAATCCGGGTGGGGCTATAAGGATTCGAACGAGGCCTCATCACTTCGTGACTCGACCTGATTCGCCGCAGCTGCGTCAAATCAATCCGGGTGGGGCTATTTTGATTTCTTAAGGAGAGTTGCTTCATCACAATAATCTTAATAAATTCTTGAGTGTCTTTTTTGAGATGAGTTTTGATTATAGGTTCAGACAAAATGATTCTGGAGATATTGCTCAAGTGGTTGGTTTTTTGGCAGGGCAAGATCTGAGTTATCCTGGATATAAAAATTGGGTTGAGAGGGCAGAGGCGGAAATGAAAGTGGGTGTTAAACAATTTATTGCGGCTTACAGCGACTCGACAGTTGTTGGTGATGTTGTTTATCAAGAGCATAAAGCTTTGAAAGGGGCGGTTGAATTAAAAAATATTCGAATTCATCCGATGATGAGAGATAGAAATTTTGCAAGATTTATGTTGAGGCAAGTCGAAATTGAGAATCCCACCTCATTAATTGTTGTAGACGCAAGAGAAGAACAAAAAGAAATGCTTTCGTTTTTGCGTTCGTGCGGTTATTTTGAAGTTGCCCGCGCATCACTTTATGAAGATGGAATACGAGAAGTTATAATGGCGAAATTTCCTAAGAGTAGAATTGATAGAAACGGGCTCATTAGTTTAGAAGATCATTTTAGGTCGGTTGCGTTGTAATTGATTAAGTCAGGCCATTCTAACTCAATTTGATTTTCAAAGCCCACTAACCTGAAGCTAAAGCTTCAGACCCGCCCTACAAATATTTGAATCCCATTAAGATTGTGAAAATCAAATGACTTCATTAAATGAATAATTCCAGAAATTCAAATTTCCTTTTGCTTCGATTGGTTTTATTCTTTGAACTTCTTCTAAAATAAATCCGAACCGGCCGAAAGAAAAATCTGCTAAATGTAACTCTTTGTCTTTAAGAAAATCTTTTTCGTCCTTGTATTCTTTAACGTCGATTAATTTTGCTTTTCCTAAAATAAATCCGTTTGGAAGACTGTTAAAATTAAACTTTTGCATTGCGGCCGCGTCTGGAATTTTTGAAGAATGAATTAAGAATTCTCCGCGGAAGGAAGTTCTCCATTTCCTTATTTCGATTGTCTTTTTTCCTTGCAGAATTAATTCCGCGTAAGGCTGCTTCAAAGAAAGAACTTTCATTAGTATTTGTCTTTGTAACGGCCCCGCCTTTCAACCGCTTTTAATCTTTCCAAAGTTTTTTTGTATTCTTTTGATTTTTCGTAGCCTTTTAGAAAATTTTTGAATAGTTCTTCGTGATTTTTGAAATGCTTTGCTTCGAGTGCTTCTTTAAGGAGATGTAAATCTACTGCTTTGTCTTCGCTTTGGCCGTTGAAATAACCTAGGCCGAAGTCGATTAGGTAGACTTCCCCTTTCTTCTCCCCCGCGTCCCCGCCACCACCCTTCGACGCCTTTGGCGTCGACGTTAAAGAATAAATCATATGTGATGTAGTTAGATCTCCATGGATAATTCCTTCGTCGTGATTTTTCGCAATGCTTTCTCCGGCGTTTTTCATTATCTCTT
>CAZFDH010000057.1:0-2868 GCA_964518155.1 Candidatus Woesearchaeota archaeon | reverse complement strand
ATAAAAACAAAATGTACTTAGCTTATCCCGAAAGTATAATTGATGTTCAGTTAGTTTTTGATGGAGATGCCTTTGAGGTGTCAAAGGAAAGCGGAGGTATATCTTATTCTCACAAAATTGGCTCTCCTTTTGCTCAAGATGAAAAAAACATAGTAGGGGGCTATTGTGTAATTAAGAATAAACGAGGGGCATTTTTGACACTTCTAAGCAAGGCTGATATAGACAAGCACAGAAAAGTAGCAAAAACGGATTATATTTGGCGAGAGTGGTTTAAGGAAATGTCTTTAAAAACGATTATCAAAAAAGCCTGCAAACAACACTTTGCAGATATTTATTCAGCTATTGAAGAAGCTGACAACGATAACTATAACCTAGAAAATCCTTTAGACTTAGAGCTTAAATGGAAACAAGAAATTGACAAGATAAACACCGTTGAGGAGCTAAGAGCTTACTACGCTAAAAACAAAGGCAAAGGAAAGGATTTTGACAAATACATTTCTATTCGTAACCAACAAATACACAATGAAAATATATAACATAGAACAGGGTACTCAAGAGTGGTTTGATGTTAGAAAGTGGAAAATGACAGCTTCAAACGCTCAAGCAATCGGGAATTGCGGGAAAGGTTTAGACTCTTATATCTATGAAGTTTTAAGTCAATCGCTAAGTACCAATACGGAACGATATACAAACGAGTTTATGGAACGAGGCAAAGAGTTAGAGGCACAAGCTAGAGCATTGTATGAGCTTGAAACAGGCGAACGAGTAATAGAAGTAGGCTTTTGTGAATATAGTGAGTATGTAGGTTGTAGTCCTGATGGTCTAACTGAAACAGGAGGGATTGAAATTAAATGTTTAAATGACTTAACTCATACAAAAACTTTAATCAACGGAGCAAAAGAGATTGAATCAAAGTATATTTGGCAAATACAAATGAATTTGCTAGTTACAGGTAAAGAATGGTGGGATTATGTACAATATAATCCAAACTTTGAGAAGTCATTATTTATACATCGAGTTTTGCCAGATAAAGAAATGCACGAAAAACTTATAAAAGGGTTTGAAATCGGGGCTAAGCTGTTAGAAGAAAGAAAGAACTTATTAATTAAATAAATATATATTATGAAAAATCAATTATTACAAGTTATTACAGAAAGTGGAGTTGAGCAAACTACCGCACAATCTTTACAAAAAGCTTTTGAACCTTTTTTTGCACAAGCTAACGAATGGCAAGAAAAAGCTAAAGGGTTAGTAGTTACAGATGAAAGCCAAACTAGAGACATGAAAATGGCTAGAGAGGCAAGACTTGCCTTAAAAGAAATTAGAGTTAATGCAGACAAAACTAGAAAAGCCTTAAAAGAAGATTCTTTGAGATATGGCAAAGCAGTTCAAGGGGTTTATAATGTTATTGAGTATTTAATTGTGCCAATTGAAAAGCATTTAGAAGAACAAGAAAAATTTGTTGAACGGAAAGAAGCAGAACGCAAAGCTAAGCTTAAAGAACAAAGAGAGGCTGAATTGCAACCTTATTCTGAATTTATTATTTTAGGGGCTGATTATGGCGAAATGAGCGAAGAAGATTATCAAAAACTTTTAAACGGAGCTAAGTTGCAGTTGCAAGCCAAACTTGAGGCAGAAAAGAAAGCTGAACAAGAAAGATTGGCGAAAGAAAAAGCGGAGAAAGAAGAGCAAGAAAGACTCAAAAAAGAAAATGAAAAGTTAAAAGCAGAAGCAGAAGCGAAAGAAAAACAAGCTAAACTTGAGGCAGAGCAACGAGCAAAAAAAGAAGCTGAAAGATTAAAAGCTGAACAAGAAGCAAAAAAGCTACAAGAAGAAAACGAGAGAAAGGAAAGAGAGGCTTACGAGGCTAAACTTGAAGCAGAAAGGAAAGAAAGAGAAAGAGTTGAAGCTGAATTGCAAGCTAGGAAGGAAGAAGAAGAGGCTAAGGAAAAAGCGAAAAAGCTAGCAGAAAGAAAAGCCAAAAACGCACCAGACAAAGAAAAGCTTGTTG
This sequence comes from Candidatus Woesearchaeota archaeon, assembly GCA_964518155.1. GTDB lineage: Archaea > Nanobdellota > Nanobdellia > Pacearchaeales > GW2011-AR1 > JAUSKC01. The sequence goes on along the minus strand of CAZFDH010000057.1, from coordinate 857 downwards.
TTTTAGCTCAAACAATTCAAACATTGCAATTGCCAGAAGTTCAAGGCGAAGATTCTGCAAAAATACTACAGTCTGTTCAAGAACTTTTACAAAAAACAAGTAAATTTATTTTAGAAAATGCTGAAAAGTTATAATTTTAATCTATGAAAGCAATACAATTCAGAGGAAAGATAATCAACGGTAAAGCTAAGGTCTACCAACCTGAACTAATGCAAATGTATATCGAAAGTCTTAAAGAGGGTACAGAGATTAAATACACTCTAGGAGTACACCGTAATTCCAGAAGCAACGAACAGAACCGTTACCTTTGGGGGGTAGTGTATATGATGATTAGTGAATACACAGGATACTTTGTCGAAGAAGTCCACGACGCTATGAAGATTAAATTTTTGACTATCGAAGAAACACCATTACACCGAGTTAGAAGCACCGCTACACTAGACACTTTAGAAATGGAGGAGTACTTATCTAAGATTCGGACTTGGGCGAGTTCCGAACTTAGTTTATATATTCCATTGCCAAACGAGGACACTTGCCCAGTTTATTAAATAATTTTTAAATATGTTTGTAACATTAAAAAAATATCGGCAATTACTTCAAGAAAGAAATGATTTGTTCGATGAAGTAGCTCATTTAAAGCAAGAAAACAAAACATTGTTCAAAAATGCAACAGGATTGCCAATGCTTACAGACGGCGAAGCAAAAGTACTAGAAAAGTGTTTGTTTTGTTGTAATCAAAGGCTTAGCATTAGTCCCAATCATTGTAAAACACCTCAATTTCTTAAAAAACTTACCGACAAAGGGTATTTAAGACGAGTAAAAAGAGGACAATATCAATTAACTTTTGTGAAATATGA
>CAZFDH010000056.1:0-3467 GCA_964518155.1 Candidatus Woesearchaeota archaeon | reverse complement strand
GATTGGATTATGATTGTGACCCCGTAAATTGCAAAGAAAGTTATTCTGACTCAAATGCGCAAACCACTCAAACAATAGAACTTGAAAACGGAGAAAGCGTAGTTTATGGAATAAAATTAAACGGTAAAATAAGCAATATTAATTCTATTTCACTAAATGTAAAAAGCGACGCCGGTCCATCTTGTTTAAATCAACTTTCAATTGATTTCTTCAACGACGGAGTGAATGATATAAGAAACACTCAATCAATTGAAGGGAGCAGTTGTTCGATTACAAAAACTTATGGATGTTATGATGGTTCTGTCACAACGGAATTTTATTCTCTTGGCTCAACGCCATTCTGCCAGAAAGTTTCGCTTGGTGAATCGCCAGGATTCAAATTAGGCGCTTGGGTGAAAAATGTGAGCGGAGGAAAAGAAGTTACAATGAAACTTTATAATTATGCAGGGGAAGAGGTAAAAAACGGAAGCTGCAAGCTAAGTGGAATTAGTTCAGAAGGAGGAGAAGTAGAGTGCGACGTTAATGCAACAGCAACTTCCACTAATAATCATTACATTTGCATAACTGGTCAAGGAAACGGTGAAGTCCAGATAAAAGGTTATTCGTCGACAAATGCTAATCTAACTTGTGGATTCTACGGATCTGCGCCAAAGAGTTCGACTCCGGCAGCATATCAAATTTATGCAGAAGGAAAAAGATTTAATTCTTTTGGAGAAGCGACAATAAATGACAAAACGGTTAATGGGGAAAAATTATCAAGTCTTGCAACAAACTACTTAAGAAAAAATTACGGCTCGGGAATTGACTGCAGCGGCGATTGCATAATCCCATTTGAGATAACTGCTTATGATGATCAAACTTTAACGATCGAGAGATTAGAAGTAGAATATGAAAAAGATTCGGGACCGACTTCAACAAATCTTATTTATGAAAGCTCCACTGAACCGGTGATAATAAACTCGGAGTTTATCAAAATATATCTAGATGATGCAAATTTCACAGTTCCTTCGACAAAAGGCAACAGCACAATGATTGTTTATTTTGAAAACGAAGAAATCTTAAGGAAAAGAATCGCAATTGAAGACGTTCCGGGAATAAGCTATATTTATCCAACTCTTACCGGAGCAGGAGTTCCAACTGACTTTTTCGTCTTGGCAAACTCGTCAAGTGGGAATATAACACAATATATTTGGAATTTTGGCGATAACAAAACAGCGACAACTACAGTTAATAAAGCAACACATACCTACAATAAAACTGGAATTTATTCATTGACAGTTAAAATAAAAGACTCTTCACAAAGAGAATACGAAAGATCTTTTAGCATAACAGTAGAATCGCCACAGGCAGTAATAAATTCGACATTATCAAAAAAGCAAACAGATCTTGCAAGAATAAAAACTCAGATTGAATCTTTACCTGAATTTTACAAAAAAGGGATTGCAAATAGTGTTGATGTTGACGAATTAAATGATCAACTAAAATCTGTCCAAACTGATTATTCACGCGCCAGCACTGAACAAGATTATGTTAATATTGTCGGTAAATTAGTAAGTTTAAGAGTTCCCCAATCGATAAATGTTGAGACCGAAGTAAATTCGATAAGTTATTTCCCTTCAGACAAAATCATTGACCCGACCGCAGCGTCGCTTTCAACAGGAACAAATTATGACGGATCTGACAAAAGCAGATATGTAGACGCAATTCTTGCATGGGATTATGAGAATATTGACAGCCGCTTAACGTCGAAGAAGATTATTGCAACTTATGATGGGAATGAAGAATTAGTGTTGAAAATCTTTGAGCTTGACATTAAGGAAAAAGAAACTCTAAATTATAATCCTACAATTGTGGTGAAAAAGATGGATAATTTAACGTTCAAAGAAGACTACTTTGAATCAGAAGAAGACGGATATTATTATTTTGATCTTGATGAAGACAAAGTAGTGTCTTTTTACACGACGGAAAATGTCGCTTTTGTAGATCTTGCAGTTTTTATTTCGCCATCCTTAGACAGACTTTCAGTTTCCAGAAGAATAAAAATTATTGATCCTAATGGACCTAACTGGATTTTATTTTCACTAATAATATTTGTCCTAATTGTCATGGGAATAATAGCCTATATTGTATTGCAGCAATGGTACAAGAGAAACTATGAAAATTATTTATTCAAAGATCGTAACAATCTTTATAACATAATGTCATACATAGAAAACTCAAAGAAAAACGGAATGGATGATAAGTCAATTGAGATTAAACTTAAAAAATCCGGTTGGAATGGTGAACAAGTAACATATGCTATGAGAAAATATGCCGGAAAAAGAACAGGGATGTATGAATTATTTAAGTTGAACATAAAAATAAAGGAACTTACGAAAAGCAAATAATCAAGTAAACTATACAAAGTTTAATAAACTAAAACCAACAAGAGGATAATATGGTTATAAAAGTGGTTAAAGATTTCATATCTAGGATTTTTACAAACATCTTTAAGAGTAAAAAAGAAGTAAAGTTAGGCTTTTATGGTCCGCCTAATGCCGGGAAGACAAGCTTAGCTAATAGGATCTGTAAAGACTTTACCGGCCAAGAAATGGGGACAGTAAGTAACGTTCCACATGAAACAAGAAACGTTCAGTTCAAAGAAAAAGTAGAAATAGAATACAAGGGCAAAAAAATGACGTTCAAAATGATTGATACGCCAGGAATTGCCACGAAAATTGACTACGAAGAATTCTTAAAATATCGGATAAAAAAGAAGGATGCAAAGAAAAGGGCGAAAGAGGCAACGCAAGGAGTTATTGAAAGTATAAAATGGCTGGATGATATGGATGTCGTTGTCGTTGTTTTAGATTCAAGTGAGAATCCTTATAATCAAGTAAACATTACAATTATTGGGAATTTAGTTGCAAGAAAAATTCCAGTTTTGATCGTTGCAAATAAAATTGATTTGAAAAAAGCAGATGTCAAAAAAATTGAAGCGGCATTTCCAGAATATGATGTCGTCGGCATTTCTGCAAAGCAGGGAACAAACCTAGAAGAATTTTATGAATCAATATTTAAGCTGTCAAAGAAAGCTTGAGTAAAGATTAAAAAGCGAAAAGTGTTATTATGATGAAGAACATGAAAAAAAGAGGGAAAAGTTTAGGAAAGATAAAAGGATTTTCGATAGAATTCCTTCCTTATTCGGAGATAAAAGACTTGGATGGAACACATAGAATAAGAAAAATTCTAGACATTGTTTTTGGAAATTCGATAATAATACTTCAAGGAAGATTAAGACCGGAAGAAGAAGCGCGGTTAATTGGAGATACAATGGCTATGATCGGATATGTCAATGGATTTAAAGGAATTGAACTGGCAGTTATTGGAGGAGATGATCAGGCTGGGCTGATGACTAAAATGAAAAAAGGTCTTGCAAATGTTTTGGCCGGTGCGGATCTAAGCGCAATAACGATAATTGGGCCTGC
>CAZFDH010000055.1:0-3891 GCA_964518155.1 Candidatus Woesearchaeota archaeon | reverse complement strand
TTATTGTTTGAATTCTCTAAAGTGTTTTCCGAAAACTTTTTGCAGAAGTATTGTTTTTTCGTAAAGCCAAGTGAAATAGTTTTCGGCTTCATTTTGGCTAAACACATCAGAAACTTCTTTTTTGATTTTTATGCGTGAAGCGACCGCCGCATTTACCCACTCGGCTTGTTCACCGATTTCTTTCTCTATTTCTTCTTTGCGTTCTTGTAAAAATTCAAACAGCTCCTTGTTTTTGTTGATGTAAATTTCACAACCAAGTAAATTTTCTCTGGAATTTATAGTAAGTGCAACATGAGCTTCTGAGCTACCCATACTAATATCGTACCAATGCTGGGGTCGTGGTGTCCTTAAGCGAATATGAGTATCCTTTGCTTTTACAGACCCTTTGAACTTTGTCCAAAAATCTAACTGCTGAAGTTTAGTATCGCTTAAATCGCCACCTGCTGGACTAGCCTTGATTGCTTTTGCCCATTCATTTGGACTAACCAAGACTTCAAATTTTGGTGCAGGGTTTGAACCCTCAATCTGCCAAAGCTCGATCTTAATTAGAAAATATCCCGTCTTTTCATCAGTATGTTCATTAAGCCACTCAATCGCTCTCTGGTGCTCATCTCTAACATCTCGGACAACCCAAATGATGATCTCAGCATCATAACCAGAGGCATAAGTGATTATTTTACCAAGGTGGTCGTGGTTAGTGTCTTCAAGTTGGTTTTCAATGATAATTTTTCTGCCAGAACTTTCTTCTTCTGCAAGAATATCAACCTTGAATAAGCCAACATTCGCCTCTGTTTTTATGAGCTTGATGTCAACGCCAATTTCTTCACTCAAAAGATCGAGGTTTTCTTTTTGTGAAAGCCAATTTGTGAAATCTGGTTCAATGCTCCAAATATCGCGTAAATCGATTTTCTGTAATTTTGCAAGATTCTTATTCATTGAATTATTTCCACTCTGTTAGTCCCCAAGTTCCCGAACCAACTTTAACAAAGCGTAATTTTATGCCTTGTTCAGTCTTGCGTCTGTTTTCCAAAAGTAAATCAACGGCAAGAGTAGACTCTGGGGTCTTGCCTTTCGTCCTAATCAGTTTTTTTGCAAGAGCAATTTTAATAATCTCCGCGACATGGAGAGGTTTCTTTGCCTCCTTGAGTATTTTGTAGGCCGCTTCCGTCTTGCTTAACATACCTATATTTAAGTCTATTTTAGGTTATTAGTCAACTGAATTTACTTAGTCAACTGAATCGGATATAATACCAATATAGGTTATGGTAAAAGAAACGAAAAATCTTGGACAATACTTCACACCAGAACATGTTGCCGATTTTATGATTGGCTTATCTTCTGTTTCTAAAAACGCAAAAATCTTAGAGCCAGCGTGTGGCGAGGGTATTTTTCTAAAACTTTTAGAAGAAAAGGGTTATAAAGATATTGTTGGCTATGAAGTTGATAAAACACTAAGAAAAATTGCGAAATCAAAAATACTTTTTGAAAGTTTTGTTACGGCAGACATTAAAGAAAAATACGATCTTGTTATTGGGAACCCACCATATATACGATGGAAAAATCTTGACCAAACACTAAAAGACGAACTAGATAATAATGAACTTTGGAAAAAGTATTTTAACAGTCTTTGTGATTATCTTTGTATTTTTGTGCTGAAGTCTGTCGAACTTCTTAAAGAAAATGGGGAGTTAATTTTCATTACTCCTGAATATTGGATTAACACCAAGCACGCTGAAATTTTGCGGAGCTATCTTACTAAGAATGGATATTTTACGGAAATTGTACACTTCAACGAAACTCCTATTTTTGACAAAGTTGCTTCATCTATTTTGATTTTCAAATTTGTTAAATCCTCTGATTCAAAAAAACGAACACAGAACATAAAAGTTACTAAGTATCTATCAACGCAACGACTGACAGAAGAAACTTTATCTAAAATAAAAAATGGTATTTCGGATAAAAAGATTGAAATTTTTGAACGCAGTCAATTTGGACTTAACGAGAGGTGGATGTTAGCACCAAGTAAAGTCGGAGACAAACTCAAAGTATATGAAAATAAATGTGCCATTGTAGCCTCCTCATCACTTTTTGGAGAAGAGAAAAAATACATTACTTTAGGGGATATTGCGGATATTGGAAATGGAATGGTTAGTGGTCTTGATAGGGCTTTTCAAATTCCAGAGGAAGCAAAACTAACAGACAAAGAAAAAAACGCGACGATTTCTGTTTTGAAAGCAAAAAACATGGATCGTTTTCTTTATGGCGATATAACTCCATATATTTTTCTTAATGGCGATGTAAAAAATGAAAATGACCTAAAAGAAAAATACCCTACTTTTTATGAGCTACTTCGTCAATTTCAAGAAAAATTAGAAGCTCGCTATAATTACAATAGAAAAATTAACTATTGGGAATGGGTATTTCTACGAAGTTTTAATTTGTTCAAGCAAGAAAAGGAAAAGATTTTTGTCCCATGTAAAGAGAGAATATCGCACAAAAATTATTTCCGATTTTCCTATGTTCCAAGTGGTATTTTCCCAACTCAAGACGTAACTGCTGTATTTCTAAAATCCGAGGTAAAAGAGAGTATTTACTATATCCTCGCACTGTTAAATAGTGAGCATGTTTTTGAATGGCTGAAACACAAAGGAGTTGTTAAGGGAAATATTGTTGAATTTTCAGAAAAACCGCTTGCAAGTATTCCAGTTAGATTGATCGATTGGAAAAATCCGAAAGAAGTTAAATTGCACGAAGAAATATCTTCATATTGCAAAGAATACATCACGACAAAAAACGAGAGTGTGCTAGATAATCTAAACGAGAGAATGGCGGTGCTATTCTAGGAACTTTTCAAACGGCTTAACGAATTTTCTCAACATAGTTTCTGCTCTACCCTTTGCTTGTTCCACAAAAGTAGCGAGATAATCCTTGCACCATTGTTCAACAGTTCCCTTGTAAGATTGATCAAGAGATTCAACATGAAACTGTATCTGCATTGCAGCTGCCCAGTTTATATAAAGTTTAGCAGGATCAGTTTTAAATAGCTGTTTTACTGAAGCACGGGTGCACTTCAAATTTTCGCCCTCTATTTCCCAAGTTATACCGACATAAGAAATGTCATGCGATGAAAAGTTGCCTGTCTCAAGCATAAGCGCACACATTTTAGCTACTTTGTATGCCGAAATGATATTCGGTGGTTGTCCATTTCTCGCGACATTGTAAGTTTTTACATCGATAAGGTTGAAAAAATCTTTTTCAACTGCAAGAATATCAGCCGTATCATTTTGCTTTTCTACAAACAAATTTGAAGTACTCCATTCTTCAGTAGCGTCTTTGCCTCTATTAAGAAGAAAGGCAAGAGCAGGAATTTTTATTAAGTTCCAACGGTCAGCAACCAAAACCGCTTTCGGATTTTCGGAATATAGTTTATTAAGATATTCATATTGGCGGAAAGTCTTTCCAGCATGACGCTCTTTAATAAAACGGTATGCGTGTTTATCGAAAGGTTCTCCCGCGGCATGACCAGAAAGAGTACCCGAAAGCGGTTTTGGTACCGTTGTCCCAACAAGTTCTTTTTCTAAAAATTTAATGTCTATATTCATACTATTTTATGAAAAAATCCATTGGTTTTTGGTAAACTTTTGCAAAAATCTTTATCTCGGCAATATCAACACGTCTTTCTCCTCGCTCAATTTTTGAGACATAAGATTGTGGCTTTCCTAACTTAACAGCCACCTCTTCTTGTTTAAGCCCAGCATTCAAGCGCGCCTCTTTGAGGCGCTCAATGACATTTTTGTACTCTTTTCTATAAATTGAATCTGTCATATATGCCTCTTTATCTTATAACCTATTGTGGTATAACCCAAAATCGGTTATACTTATTTTATGACT
>CAZFDH010000054.1:0-3982 GCA_964518155.1 Candidatus Woesearchaeota archaeon | reverse complement strand
AAGATACACATAAAAACGGAATTAATAAATCTTACCATTTGTAACCACTAATAGATTACACTACTTTTGTCTTTCCACACTATACTTTAAACTATATCTATGAACAAGAGGTTCAAGCGTTCTTCTAATAATCTCTTCAGAAACACCGACGACACGAATTGGAATTCCATCTTTACTTTTCTGACCAACTTTTGCAGTTATTCCTCCTCCGCACGCCCTCCCCATAGAATTAAATCGTTGCGCGAGGTCTTTCGCCGCATAAGGATCTTTAGATCTTTCAAGATAAATAATATAATTTTCATTTTCTCCTGTAGCGGAATAATTTCTCATTTCTAATTCCGAATTCCAGGGTTTAAAGATTTTCACAACTTTTATAACCTCTTATTTCTATTAACTTAAAATGAAAAAAGAGGAGAAGAAAAACACTCATCCTTCGCTTTTTGATGCCAGAACTTTCGGTCAGAAAGCTGCAGACAAATTAACTGAAATAGCAGGTAGTTGGACGTTCATCATTCTTTTCTTAGTATTTCTTGTGGCTTGGATATTTGTAAACGCATACTGGATTGTATTCGGGAGAACTTGGGACCCATATCCATTCATTTTACTTAACTTGCTTTTATCTTGCCTCGCTGCAATTCAAGCGCCAATAATTTTAATGTCTCAAAACCGTGAAGCACAAAAAGATAGAATTCGCTCCGAATATGATTACGCAGTAAACAGAAAAGCAGAAAAAGAAATTCAAGAAATTTTAACTCGGCTTGAACGAATCGAAAATAGAATCAAAAGATTATAACAGTCTATTATTAAATTCTTTAGCAAAATTCTCAAGCATTTTTTCTTTGACTTTATCTTTCCATTCAGCATGACCTAAAACCCATCCTAATTTTACTAAGGCAGTTTCGCTAGTAATATCATTAAGATAAATTACTCCTGTTTCCAATAGTTCTCGTCCGTTAGAATAAACAAAAGGATCAACCCGACCGTTTATGCACTGCGTCGTCGCACAAACAACTACGCCCTTATTGATAATTTCTTTCAACTTATTTGTCCAGCCTTTTCTCGCCCTTTTCGTCGGAACATGGCCTAACCCAGACATTTCCAAAACAATTCCTTTGTATTTATTTTTGGCATAATAATCCAAAATCGACGGATCTTGGCCAGGATAAACTTTCACAAGCGCAACTTTTTCTTCAAACTTTGAATCAACTTTAACTTTTCCTTTTGATTCGTTTCTTGATTTATGCTCTGAAAGAATTTCAATTTTGTCGTCGATTTTGGCGAACGGCCGTCCGTTAACAACTTTAAAGGCATCCCTTTTTGAAGAATGGAGTTTTCTTACTTTTGTTCCAGCCATCGCATAACAATAATCATCATTCGTCGTCGCATGCCCCACAAGCATTACTTCAACAATGTCCGAAACTGCCGCCAAAGCAGAACACTTCAAATTAAGATTAGCGTCAGATGAAGCCCGATCAATTGACCGCTGCGAATAAGTCAAAACTACTGGCTTGTTTAAGTTTCTTAAAAAGAAACTTAAGGCCGCCGACGTATAGTGCAAAAAATCTGTTCCATGAGTGATAATCAATCCTTGAATATTCTCGTCATTCAAAAGTTTTTCAGCCGTCCGAGCAATCTTCTGCCAATCCTTATAGTCCATATCTTCCGACGCTTTCATGAACGGAACTTCAACTTTGATAATATTAACGTGCTTGAAAATCTCAGGGTAGAACTTGAACAAACTTTGAGGATTATCAAGCCAATCAACTCCTCCTTTCTTTGGATTAAGCCGAGCAGCAATGGTTCCTCCAGTAATAATCATCGCAACATTAGGTTTAGAAGAATCTTTTTTCAAAACACCATCACTCTTAACTTCCTTGGCTTTCTCAACAAGTTCAATTTGATAAACATCTTTTTTATTAAACCCGACATTATAACCGGACTTAAGTTTCATCATAACGACATTCTTGTCAGAACTTTGAAGCAAAACTCCTTCATGTTCTTTGTTAAAAAGATGTATCCTTACTTTATCTCCATAATCTGCATCCATCAAACACTAAAAAAATGAAACTATAAAAAGCTAGCCCCACATAGCGTGTCTAATAATTCTGAGGTTTTTACAACTTAAAGGCGAGCATAGCGAGGGGAGTGGGGAAAAGATTCAAATTAAGATGGGAATGGTAAAAACCTCTTCAACAAATTATTATTTAGACACGCCCCATCCAAAACAACCATATTGTCACAACTTACTAATAGTTACAGATAGAAAGATTTATAAACGTCTTCAAATTTAAAAAATTATTAAAGGAAAAGATAAAATGAGAAATTTAGCAAATGCAATCAAAGGAGCACTAACGCTAGCAACGCTTTCGTTTGGCCTCCCGCTTGTTTATTGTGCAAGATCAAATCAAATTGAAAAAGAAGGAATTAAAGTAATAAGACAAGTAGTCGATACTCCAGAAGAAAGAGAAACTCTTGCAAATCTTTTGCATGCCTATCCTTCTGATCAAACAGAATATTTAGTTAACAAAGTTAACAGAATGTATCCTGAACTTAAGCAAGTAGACAGAAATACAAAGTTAGACTATTTCAATAGCTTAAGATCACTTGATTTAAGAACGATGACTCAAGAAGATTACAATATTCTTGTTGAAGACGGAACACTTTAATCAACAAATTAATAAATCCTGCTTCTTAATCTAAATCATGGTTATGATTGGATTAGAAATTCACGGTTACATTGACACAACCGAAAAACTTTTTTGTTCTTGTAAAGCTGAGCATGGTTTGAAATTTAATAAACCAAACACAAATGTTTGTCCGATTTGCACAGCCCAGCCCGGATCAAAACCAATGCCTCCCAACAAAGCCGCGGTCGACAAAGTAATCGAGATTGGTTTAATCCTTGGATGCAAAATAAATGAAAAATTAATTTGGCAAAGAAAGCATTATTCTTGGCCCGACTTGCCTAAAGGATATCAAAACACAATTTCAGGTCCTTATGCCGTCCCTGTCGCCACCGACGGAAAATTCTTAGGAATTAGAATAAAAGAAGCGCACCTTGAAGAAGACCCAGCAGCATGGAATCCTCAAAGTGGTGAAATAGACTACAATCGTTCAGGTTCCCCTTTAGTAGAAATAGTAACAGAACCAGACTTCAAAAGTTCAAAAGAAGTGATTGAATGGCTCAAACAACTAATAACAACTTTAGGTTACATTCATGCAATTGATCGTTCTTCTGGAATAAAAGCGGACGTAAACATTTCTTTGCCCGAACTAAAAGGCGCCAGAGTTGAAATCAAAAATGTAAACAGTTTAAGAAACATTGAAAGTGCAATAGAATATGAAATAAAACGCCAATCAAAAGAAGTACCAAAAGAACAAGAGACCCGTGCATTCAACGCGCAAAAAGGAACAACTTCTAAAATGCGTTCAAAAGAGCAAGCAGAAGATTACCGTTTCATTTCCGACCCGGACTTGCCGTCGATAAAAATAGAAAAGCAAAGAGTGCAGAAAATAAAAAATTCTCTCCCTCAAACTCCAAAAGAAAAACTCGACAAAATCATTAAGAGGCACAAAATAGATAAAAATTCCGCGGAAATTTTAACAAAAAAACTCGAGATAATTGAATTCTTTGAAGCGGTCGTTGAAAAAATCGATCCAAAATTAACAGTTCCATGGATAACTGTAGAGCTTATGTCAGTTCTAAATTACAATAAAAAAGATCTTGATGAAGTTGAAATAAAAGCAGAACATTTCATTGAACTCTTGCAGCTTCTAGAAGATAAAGTCATAACAGAACTAAAAGCAAAAGAAATTTTAAGAAAGTTTATTCCCCAGTCTTTTTCTCCAAAAGAAGAAGCGTCAAAGAACGTTAAGATTTCTGACGAGAATGAAATAGAAAAGCTTGCAGAAAAAATAATGAAAGAAAATCTAAAAGCTGTTGAAGATTACCGTTCAGGTAAAAAAGAGTCTCTTAATTTCT
>CAZFDH010000053.1:0-4375 GCA_964518155.1 Candidatus Woesearchaeota archaeon | reverse complement strand
ATAAAGATTTTCAGTTATACCTATGAACTTTCCTTCAGCGTCGATTACATCTTTTCCTCAAATGTCATCTGAAGTGATTAATTCATTTGGAAGGACTGAAGAAATATTTTTTTGGGACATTATAAGTTGATTTTAAAATAATTGTGTGACCGATTTGGCTGACCTGAGAAATTGGGATCTCATAACTTCCTTTTATTAAACTTCTTCCAATGATTGATGTAATCTCATTAGTTGATCTTTTTCTTTTTATGCTTACGACCTTTCCGATCTTTTTGCCTTCGGAGGAGACAATTTCTTTTCCAATAATTAAAAAATAAGGATCAATGTTAAGCATAATCGCTTCGTTAGAAAGCCGACGGAAATAGTCTTCACCGAAGTAAACTTTAGAAAAATGACTTCTCTTTACAACCACTCCCATTACTTTCATTTTCTCTGAGTCGAGTTTTATTTTTTTAACCTTTCCAATTATGATCCCGCTTTTAGAGATTACTTTTACGCCGATGATTTCTCTTAAGTCAAGTGATTCTTCAAATTGTTTTTCGTTTTTCGTGATTTTGTCCATTTTTAGTTTAAGATTCTATTTTATAAAAACATTTCCCATAATTAAATAAAATATTATTATTGCTGAGTATTTTGCTGTTGTTCCTGCTAATGTCAGAATTGTTAATCTTTTTAGATTGTATTTTGTGATCCCAAGCGCGAAAGTTAAAAGTGGGGCAGGAAGAGGCAAAAAATTAAACCAAAATATTCCATAAGAACCGTATTTGTTTGTCCACCGACGAGCTTTGTAAACTTTTTTTCTTGAAACAATTGACATGAAGACCGTGCTCATCTTTAAACCAATGTAATAATTTACAAATTGCGCAAGCATATAACCTGCGTTAATTAAGATGAATGAAAGTAAAATTTGATTCCTCCTTATTAGTCCAAGATAGAAAAATAGTTCTTGAGGAATTGGCAGGAAAAATAATCCCCCGAAAAATCCGGAATAGAACAGTCCTTCAGAGGTTGTGTTAATCATTTCTATTTGTATTTTCTGAAATGAACTGATAAACAGAAGATTCTCTTTTCCAGTGAATGTTCCGATAAATGCACTGAAAGAAATTATAATTAAAATTATAAAAATAAACAAAAACAAGATTCTTAGTTTTCTGTTCTCGCTTTCATTGATAAAGTGAGTTTCCATTATTTGGCTAAGTGCTTAATGAGTGAGACGGCAAAGAGTATCAGGAAGATTACAAACAATACTTTTGCAATTGTTGTAGCTAGTCCTGCGACTCCCCAAAATCCAAACACTCCGGCAACCAAAGCAATTGCCAAAAAGAGTAATGCCCAACCTAACATAGTATGTTGAAATTCATAAGATATTTAAATTTGTGATGTCTTTTTTTAACAACTAAACATAATAAAGTAAATTTATTTTTTAAAGAAGTAGAAGGAGGTGTGACATGAAAAAGAGCGGAAACCGAATCGGTGGCTGGGCGTTTTTGATTGGAGTAGTTTTAGCCATAATCTTTGGTATTATGGGAAATCTTAATCCAACGATTGCATGGATCCTTTTAGTCATCGGTTTAATCGTTGGTTTCTTAAATGTAGCTGATGAGGAGGCAGAGCCATTCCTTTTATCTGGAGTGTCTTTAATAATTGCCAGTGCATTAGGTCAAGCAGCAGTTAACGTTTCTCCTATGTTGAGTAACGTTTTAACTACTTTGTTGTTGATCTTCGTGCCAGCGACAATCATCGTTGCAATAAGAAACGTTTTCACTTTAGCTAGACGTTAAAGTAACTTCTTTATTTTTATTTTTTATATAATTATTTAAGTGAATGAAATAATCTTTCTTCTGGGAATTTGCAAGTTTCTCGACGATTAATTCGGGTGTTGAATGGGCGAGTCTTCCTAAAACTGGGTTGTGATCTACAATTAACTCAAAGTTTTCATCAAGACCTTTTGCTTCAATTCCGTCAATTCTGCTTTTGTTCGGGAGGACTTTCTGGATTTCATGTCCTAAATGAGTTGCAATCACCAGGAAACAATCTTTGTTCAAAAAATATTCAACTGTTGCAGCAATTATATTTCCTGCAACCCCTGGTTCAGTTACTGCTTCTATTTCGTCTGCAAGGATTAAAGTTTTGTCTCCAGGAGCGATTTTTGACATTTGATCTAGAAGAGTTTCGAACGCTCCTTTACTCATTGAACCTTTGTTCTTAGCGAAATAATAAACGTCGGTAAAAAGAGGGATTTTTACGTCGCCGCTTATTGGAAGACCGATTTGAGAAAGTGAGATTATTTGTATAATATGTTCAATTAAAGTTGTTTTTCCTCCTGAGTTTGCTCCGGTTAAAATTGAACAACGGTATTCTTCGTTTAAATGGAAGCTTACTGGGTGAGGTCTGTCAAGGAAAATGTTTCTTGAATTTTCTATTTTGAAGTCAGCGATTATTTGAGGGAAACTCATTTCATCTTCTAAATAATTTCTTATTCCTGTGATGAAGTCAAACAAAATTAGTTCTTTTGAAAGCTCTTCCAATTCTTTAGGAATTTCTTTTAGGATTTCAGAGTTTGACTTTATTTCTGTTGCAAGATCAAAATATTCATTTGCACTTTGTTTTTTTATTAGTTTGTCTAATTCTTCCTCGTCGAGTTTTACCGGAATTCCTATTTCCAGAATATTTTCGGGCAGTTTGCTGTTTTTTATCGATTCTTTTACCGTTTCCTTTAGATTGTCAGGCAAAATTCCTTTACTCATCATTGCGATCAGCGACTCACCGGAGATAGTTAGTTCCTTTAGCTTTGAATTTATTTCTTCATTTATTTTGTCTATTTTTTCTTCTACGGTTTCTTTTGAGAGAATTTCGGAATTTTTTTCTGATGTTAGGTCCAATTTATTTGAAAGATTTTGAATGATAGATTTTAGTTTTTCGCTAAGGGTGTTTTGGTTTAAAATCTCCAGATTGTTTTTCCATCCTGAAAGTTTTTCTAGATGGCGTTCAAGATATGCTTGATCAAGATTCTTTATTGCGACTGACTGGGGAAGTTCTTCGACGTAAATCCCGAATTCGTCGCAGTCGATGACTTGAATTAAATCGCGGCTTTCTAAAAGTGAAACGTCATTCTCTGAAATTATTAATTGCGTGGGGCAATTCATTTCTTTTAGTTTGCTAAAAGTTTCTGTGTTTTCTGTAACTACAACGACATCATATTTTGGTTTCCACCATGGCTTTGGCGTTTTGATTCTTTTAAGAAAAGATTTGTCAATTTTATTTAATGATTTTATTTTTGAGAAGAATTGCTGTCTTTGATTTATTTCTTCTTCGTTGTTTGTGAACTGGAAAAAATTCAGCAAGTTGCTTGTTTGTGGGAAGACGAAGTTTGAAGAGATTTTAGAAATGACTTTTGTGTGAATTGATTTTGAGTCGCGTGTTTTGAAAATACTGTCGTTTTGTTTGATGGATGATCTTTGACTATCAAAAGGCGAGAGATTATACAATTCTATAAATTTTATCAGCTCTTTTTCCATTGCTTTGTTAGACCTAGCACGGTTTTAAAGATTTTCGTGATTGGATTAGTTACCATTACATAATAACATCTTAACAGAAGATTTAAAAAGTTTGAAGTGTTGAATTTTTTATGGGTGGACATAAATTTGATTATCACGTAGAACCAAAGATCTTTTTAGAAAAAGATCCTTACTGGAGAGAGCCTTCTCGACCTATTGAGCCTGAAGTGGTTAGACCTCATGCAACTATTGACTTAGAATTAATTAGACCTCATGCAACTAAAGATTTGAAGTCTGAATGGCGAAGAGAAGATGATTATTTGGGACAATTGTTAGGAATAATTGAAAGAACTTATCTGATTTCGCAAGGTCCCAGTTATGGCGGAGAATTGCCTCAAGGTGTTCCAGCGGATCAACCATTTCAGTGGAGAAATCCTCAAGTTATAGCTATACCTCAAGAAGCGTTAGATTCTAGAATGAAAATTAATGATTATTGGAGAGAATTATTATTCATAGCAAGAGAAGAAAGAACTCATTTGAATGAATTGCCCCTAAAAGATGTTCGGGACAAACCAGAATATAACGATATTACTAAAATAAAATCTTTTGAAAGAGAAGCCGAAGATCGAAGACGTGCATTATCTCGGTTCGGAAAGTCATTAGAAAAACGTTTGCCTTCAGCAGTAGCTTTGACAAATGAGAGACGCCCTGAGAAAGTTGTTATTGACGGGGTTGTTTATCAACGAACTGACGAGGTTGTTGATTTAGACTTTTAAGTTGTTTAGATAATTTTATAACTTCTTTTCTGTGATTTAATTTATGGCTAAAGTTGAAATTATGGCGCCGGCAGGGAATTTTGCATCGCTTAATGCTGCGAT
>CAZFDH010000052.1:0-4739 GCA_964518155.1 Candidatus Woesearchaeota archaeon | reverse complement strand
GAATTAGAAACTCCAACTATAACAATTTAACAAATATTACTGTGGTTGATTCTAGCACTGGAGGGGTATTGTTATTTACTTCGAGTAATAATCGCGTTTCTAATGTTTCCATCTACCGTGCTTCCGGACCTAGTTTTACGGGATTTTATCTTTACACTGGTTCAAACAATAATATTATCGATAATGTGGTCTCTAATAACAATTCAAATGTAGGTATTGCACTTAGAAATTCTAATAACAATACTTTAATCGGTTTAACTACAAACAGCAATAAATATGGATTTGTTTCAACTGAGTATTCTGATAATAATACTGTTAATAATCTTATAACATTATTTAATTCCAATTATGGAGTGTATATTTATACAAATGTTTCTGGTGGAAATTATTCCAATATTGTCTCAAATAATAATTTGCAATATGGACTATTAGTTTATGAGAGGATTAATACAGAATTCACCAATATTACTTCAATAAATAATTCCCTTATTGGGTTTTATATCTCAGATTCTTATGAGATCACTATGAAAAATCTCACTTTGAAAGATAACCCTTATTCTGACTTTGTATTTAATAACGATTTAACCGGAAGGTCCTGCAGCCTTGATTTTGAAGATATTGTTACAACAGATGACAAAACTATCGGGTTTTATAATTCTGTTCAGAATATACAATTATGGAATAACAGTTTGTCTAATCTGATTTTGTGCAACGCTTCAAATTCGGTTTTAAGTAATTTAACCATACCTGACTTTTCGAATATGGGTTTGCCGATTTATATTGGACTTTCGGATAATGTTAGTATTTCTAACATCAATTCTTCAGGCAATTATATTTCTTTTTATTCCAGAGATTCTTTTAATCTTTCGTTTCAGAATCTTAGCTTTAGCGGCAGTAGTTATGGACTATTTTTGAGCAATAGTAGTGGAAATAATATTTCATCTTCAAGATTCACCAACAATACTTATGGTGTTTATTCATACACTTCTGATTTGCAAGGGTTAAATACTTACTATAATAATTTATTTAATAACTCTAATAATTTTTATACCTCTACTACTACGATGGTGAATTATTTTAATACTACACAGCAAAATGGAACTAGAATATTTAGTGAAGGAACTCAAATTGGGGGAAACTATTGGGGGTCGCCGACGGGAACCGGCTTTTCTGAAACCTGTACTGATGCAGAGGGCGATGGGTTTTGTGATTTAGTGTTTGATGTTGAATCAAATACAGGTTGTACTGTAGGATTAGACTGCGGAGAAAATCTTGATTACTTAGCTTACAGCGACGAATATTCAGTATTTGGCGGCCCTCCTTCAACACCAGTTGTATACATCAATTCCACTACGGGGGGAAATCTTAGTTCGAGCAACTTGAATTGTTATTCTACAATAAGCGACCCCAATGGAGATGCGATGAATGTATCAGTTAGATGGTATAAAGATTCTGAATCTTTTTTTGATCAAGATTACAACAATAGTTACCCTAGTGGAGGTTTGTTTATTTCCAGCTTATCAAGTTCAAATCTGACTGTTGGTGAAACATGGAACTGTGGAATTATTTTAAATGATGGGGTTTATTCAACTAGTGAAGTTAATTCTACAACACTTACAATCATTGCACTGGAAGAGGAGGAAGATGTTGTTGATAACAATAATGGCGGGGGCGGAGGTTCAACCCGAGTTGCTAATTTAAATGTTGATTCACCCGGCTCAGTAGACGTTTCTCCAAATGACTTTATTAGTATTCCAATTACTATTTCAAATCCTAGCACCACATCATTCAGCGGCATTGAACTGTCTGCCGTTTCTTCCAGTGAACTGATAAATTTAGAATTAAGCACGACTGAGATAAACTCTATCTCAAGTTATGAGAACTTTTCTGTTGAGATGACTGTTACTACTACTAATTTACCTGAAGGAGAATATGAGGTGAGATTTTTACTTAATTCAGAAAGACCAAGATATTCAAATATCGAGAAGATTTATGTGCGCTCCGACGATGCAAAGAAGAAATCTGCTGTTGAGAAAATTGTTACGGTGGAAGATTTATTTCAAGAAAATCCTGAATGCATGGAGCTTAATGATTATATTTTGAAAGCAAGAGATGAGCTTGAAAAGGGAAATATTAATTCTGCATTAAATCTTACTCAAACAGCAATTGACAAATGCCGCTCACTAATAACCTCAAATAATTTAGAAGGTTTCTCTAATAAGATCAAATCTAGAGATTACTTTTATCCAGTCATAATCACACTATTATTAATTCTAATTTCATTTGTGATCTTAGTTATTGTTAGAAAAATGGAGAAGAGAAGAAGGTTTGGTTAAATTCCATGGACGATATCTTCAGCTTTTTTTGCTAAAATCTTCATCTTTTTCTTGGTTATTTTCTCTTCATTGTATTCAGTTTGGTTTAGTTCTCTGAGAAGTATGATTAATTCCTTTTTTGTTTTTGATTTTAATTTGTGTTTTTTAATTTCTGCGCAAAGTTCTTCATATGTAAGCTCTTTTTTTATTTTATATTTTGTTTTAATAAATTTTGTAAATATCTCTGAGAGCTCTATAAAGCTTTTTTCGGTTGGTTCTTTTTTTAGAACTGAGTTGAGTTTCCTAACTGTTCTTTTTTGAAGAAATGATTTTTTCTCTTTTTTCTTTTTGGAAAACGGCCACATCTTTATTTTTTTAAGTTTTTTTAGTTTTAAAATGTAGTGTTCTTTGTGAGAAAGTTATTTAAAGAAAAAAATCCTTTTTTGGAGATGAAAGAGGTGTTTGATGACATTCGCAGCGAGCTTTCTAAAGCAATTGTTGGACAAAACGAAGTTATCGACGGACTTCTAAGAGCTGTTCTTGCTCAAGGCCATGTTATTGTTGAAGGTGTTCCTGGAATTGCGAAAACTCTATTGGTCAGATCGCTTGCTGAGGTTATGGGCGTTCAAGCGTCAAGAATTCAGTTTACCGTTGATCTTTTGCCGACAGATATAACTGGGATGACTACATTTACTCCAGGAAGAGGAATGTCGACGGTGAAAGGTCCGCTTTTTGCAAACTTTATAATTGCTGATGAACTAAATCGGGCTCCTCCTAAAACTCAATCCGCGCTTTTGGAAGCAATGCAGGAGAAACAAGTTACTATCGGGAAAACAACTTATCCCTTGCAGTCTCCTTTCTTTGTAATGGCGACACTTAATCCCATTGAAAGCACAGGGACTTATAATCTTCCCGAAGCGCAAGTAGATAGATTTTTGTTTAAACTGAAGGTAACTTATCCTTCTAAAGACGATGAAAAGGCCGTTTTAGATAAAAATATGACTATACGAGGTTTTGAGGATTTCAAACTTAAACGTGTGATAACTGGAAATCAAATAAAGAAACTTCAAAAAGAATGCGAGGCAGTTCATGTTTCAGATAAATTAAGAGAATATATTGTGAGCATTGTAGACGCGACGAGAAATCCAGAGAAATATGGTATCAAATGCGGGAAATATATTGAATGGGGCGCTTCTCCAAGGGCAAGTATTGCACTTTATGTTGCAGCAAAGGCTGATGCGTTTTTGAGCGGTAAGAAATTTGCCAGCCCACAAAACGTTAAGAATATTGCACATGATGTTTTAAGACATAGAATTTTACTTAATTACGCAGGTCAAGCTGAAAAGATAACTGCTGATCAAATTGTCCAGGAAATTCTAGATAAAATCGAGGCACATTAAATGGTGAGAATTAAAATAAGCGCGCCTTCTTTGAATAGTCTTAGTTTGGTGGTTCAAAGTCTGACTGCAAGTCCGTATATTGGAAGTTATTCAAGTGTTTTCAAGGGAAAAGGACTTGAGTTCTCCGGATTCAGAGATTACTCTCTTGACGACGATGCAGGGCGAATAGATTGGAAGACGAGCGCAAGATTGAATAAACCGGTTGTTAAAGAATATACTGAAGAAAGAAATATCGAAGTTATATTTTTTGTTGATGTATCTTCAAAAATGATGACTGGATCAAGTAAAAGGTTGAAGTGTGAATATGTTGCAGATATGGTTGCTGCGCTTTCACATGCGATCTTGAAAACTGAAGACAGAGTAGGATTAGTTTTGTTCAGCAATAAAGTTGTAAAGTTCTTGCCTCCTCAATCTGGGATGAATCATTTTTTCTCAATCTCAGATGCATTAAGCGACCTAGATAATTACGGCGGTAAGAGCGATTTTGAAGGCGGATTAAAATTTCTTCTTGAAAACTTTAAGAAAAAAAGTGTAGTCTTTATTATTTCTGATTTTATAACTGAACAAAAGATTGACGATGAACTTAAACTTCTTGGGCAAAAATATGATTCAATTGCAATGATTGTAAGAGATTTTCTTGACAGTGATCTTCCTCCTGAGAACGCTAACGTTTTGGTGCAAGATCCAACAACTGGAGAAAAAACAGTTATTTCTCCCAAAGAGATAAGAAAATATTATTCTTTTGAATCAAAAAAAGAATTGAGAACTTTTAAGAATTTACTGAATAAATCCAGCGTTTCATCGATTGAACTTTCTACCGACTCATATTTTGTGGACAAGATTATGGAATTCTTTAAAAGAAGGGAGCTGAAATGGAGATAATATTTTTGAACTCGGAATATTTATGGGGGCTGGTTGCAGTTCCAATTATAATCTTAATTCATTTTCTTTCTCTTAGATTTTCCAGAGCTAAAGGATTAAAATTTGCTAATTACTCGACCCTGGTGAAGGTCTCAGACAGAGT
>CAZFDH010000051.1:0-4851 GCA_964518155.1 Candidatus Woesearchaeota archaeon | reverse complement strand
AATATGTTCAAAAAAATATCCGAGAAAGTATCTGACACTTACAGAATTCTTAGAGGAAGATCTGCTGGATATGTCGGGACTATAGAAGAATTCAGAGAAGAAAATAGTTACAAAGGTGAAATCAAAAAAGCCTCTTCTGCTCAAAACTACGTCGTTCAGCAAAAACTGCAGGAAATGGTTTATCTTGAAGAAGGAAAAAATCTCGAAGCAAAAGCAATAAGACAAAAGAACGAAAGATTATTCCAAGAAAAATCTCATCTTTACGGATTAAGTCAAGACAACTACACAGTTTATGGAGCTGCTTTCAAAAAGCTCGTCGCTGAATACGTTAAAACAAAATTCGACACAGTAAATGTTGAAGCGCAAAAAAGAATTTATCAAAACTTAATGGAAAGCTACAAAGATTATGCGCGAACTTCTGTATCAAAAGCATATGAATTAAAAGAAGAAGTCGAAGGACATTTAAGAGAGGCGCAAAGAGAATTTAGAGAAGGAGAAAGATATTTCTCTCCTCCATTAGAAAAAAGAATTCAAGACAACACTTCAAAACCTCAAAGCAAAAGACCGGAATTTGCCGAGAAACTTAGAAGAGTTTACTTCATCGAAAGTCATCCACTTCCTCAAGCAGCTTAACAGAGAATTTAAAAACTTTTTACTTCTTAAAAAATCAACAATATTGAGTGAGCCCCGATAGTATAAGGACTAGATTAAAAATCCGTCCAGAATACAATCGGCATGTCGGAAGCCCCGATAGTATAGAGGCCAAGTACGCTGCCCTCTCAATCGCCGAAGTTTAGTCGTTGAGATCATAACTTCAGTCCTCTCTAGGACAGGCATTAAATTTTTTGCCCCACAAATTTCTTATGGGGCGAAGAGAACGGCAGTAACCCGAGTTCAAATCTCGGTCGGGGCGTTATGTAGTTGAGTAAAACGAACTTAATTGTGTAACTATTCAGAAATCTGGAGGTTAAGAATTAAAGAAGTTTACCGTTAAGAATGGTTTAAAACAAAACCTATAAAAACACAAAAAATTCTTTGATTATTGTGAAAAAAATAAAAATAGCAATCGCAGGGGTTGGAAATTGCGCAAGTAGTTTAATCCAAGGAATTTATTTTTATAGAGATAAGAAAAATATTCCAGGAATCTTACATGACAAGATAGGAGATTACAAAATAAGTGAGATAGAAATTGTTGCAGCATTCGACATAGATGAAAGGAAAGTTGGAAAAGATCTTTCTGAGGCAATCTTTCAAAGACCAAACAATACAAAAATCTTCTTTAATAAATTTCCTAAATTAGGGGTAAATGTTTTAAGAGGACCAACTTTAGATGGATTTCCAAGCCATATGAAAGAATTTCCGGGAGAAATAAGATTTAAAGAAAGTAAACTAAAACCAGTTAATGTTAAAGATATTTTAAAGGAGACAAAACCAGATATCCTAATAAATTATTTGCCGGTCGGAAGTGAAAAGGCTACGAAATACTATGTCGATGCTTGCTTAGCAGCTGGAGTTAGCTTCATAAATGCAATTCCCGTTTTTATTTGTTCAGAAGAAAAATATTCAAAGAAATTTAAAGAGAGGGGTTTAGTCTGTTTAGGCGACGATATTAAAGCGCAAATCGGAGCAACAATAACTCACAGAGTTTTAACGAACCTTTTTGAAAAAAGAGGAGTTAAGTTAAAAAGAACATATCAGCTTAATTTTGGAGGGAATACTGATTTCTTAAATATGCTTGAAAGAAAAAGGCTCGGAAACAAAAAGATTAGTAAAACAGAATCTGTTCAATCTCAATTAAAAAATCATCTAGATGAAGAAAATATTCATATTGGCCCAAGTGATTTTATTCCTTGGTTAAAAGATAATAAGGTTTGCCAAATAAGAATGGAAGGAGAACAATTTGGAGGAACAGCGGTAGAAATTGATTTGAGACTCTCAGTAGAAGATAGTCCAAATAGTGCAGGAGTTATGATAGATGCAATAAGGTGTGCAAAATTGGCTCTTGATAGAGGATTAAATGGATATTTAGAAGAGATTTCTGCTTTTGCATTCAAACATCCGAGAAAACAATTTACTGATGATGAAGCGTTTAGGATGGTTGAACGTTTTATAAACAATGAGTAAAAAAAATTTTCAACCTGAGAGAAATATAATTATAACCCCCATTAGTTTTAATCGTAATTATGAATTTGTTGAACGTAAAGGTTCAGGGCATCCAGATACACTGTCGGATGAATTGGCAGAAGAACTTTCTATTGAATATTCTAAATATACACTGAAGAGATTCGGATTCATACTCCACCATAATTTTGATAAAGTAGGTATCTTAGGGGGGTCCTCTTTTGTTAAGTTTGGAGAAGGATATCTTACTTCTCCATTGAGAGTTTTAATTAATGGAAGAGTCTCAACAAAATTTGGAAACGAAGAAATACCTTATAAAGAAATAATTGAAAAAGCAACTCGGAATTATTTGAAGAGAAAGTTACCTCTGATTAATCTTGAAAAAGATATTTTATTTCACCACAACATATCCACAAAAAGCAGTCCAGGTAAAACAGATTTAGAAAGTAAAAAAGAAGGAACAAGAAAAAATTGGTTTGAACCGCGAGGAAAGCAAGATATTAAAGAGTTGAAATTTTTGGGATCAAATGACACCTCACTGGGTGTAGGGTTTGCCCCACTAACAAAATTTGAAAGAACAATTATTGAACTTGAAGATTCGTTTAATAATAGATCTTTTAGAAAAGATAAACTTTGGCTAGGAACAGATATAAAAATTATGGGTACAAAAATAGATGACTCCATTGATATAACTTTATGCATCCCTCAAATTAGTCAATATGTTAGAAATGAGCAAGAATATCGAGATAATTTGAAATTAGTAAAGGATTATATTTACAATTTTGTTAAGAAAAGATTTTTCAGGTTTAATGTAAAAATTAACATAAATACTCGAGACGATTTTGAGACAGGAGAACTATATCTCACTGCAATTGGTTCCTCAATTGAGAGCGGAGATGAAGGATTAGTTGGAAGAGGGAATAGGGTTAATCGCCTCATTTGCCAAACAAAGCCATATACTATGGAAGGTGCCGCCGGAAAAAATCCCGTTTACCATATAGGGAAGATATATAATTTGGCCGCCCAAGAATTAGCAGATAAAATATCACAAAAATTTAAGACATATGTGGAAGTATTCTTAATAAGCCAGAGTGGAAGATTGCTAACCGATCCTTGGAAAACCGTAGTAGGTGTTGAGAGAGAATTAAATGAGAAAGAGAAAAACAGTTTAAATAAATTTATAAAAGAAGAATTAAAAAAGATCCCCAATATCACAAACAAGATAATTAATAGAAAGCTAAAAGTTGCTTAAGTATTCAATCTAGCTTTTTCTAATAACCTCTTATTTTTTCTGGAGAATTAATAATAACTTCATTTATTATAAAGAAATCATGATATTGGGTTTACCAAACAGAATAGTTGGGTGTATTGAGAAAATCAATCGACAATTTTAAATTTATACAGTTTAACTCACAGAATTTCTAATTCATCTTTTCAATTATTAATTTGATGCCAAGAATATGAAGAAAGAAATCAAAGGTTTTTTAAATCTTTGTAGGATTTTAACTATATGAAAATTATCTTGTCTGGCGGCGGATCGGGAGAAGATACAAAAGAATTAGATGAAAAATTTGCTTCTTTGTTAGATAAAACTAAACCTCTTTTATATATACCAGTAGCAATAGACAATATAAAACATCCTTACTCAGATTGCCTAAAATGGTTGAAATCGACTTTCACTAATTTTGGAATAAATAATTATGAGATGTGGATTGAAAAGGATTTGAAAAAGTCTAAAGACATATCTCCCGATAGTTTCTCGGGAATATACATTGGAGGAGGAAATACTCCTTACCTATTAAAGAAATTAAAAGAAACAGGATTTTGGAGATTTTTAAAAAAAGCCATGAAATCAGATGTCCCTCTCTACGGAGGCTCTGCAGGAGCGGTTATATTCTCTAAGACAATTATACATGCGTTATATGCGGATAAAAACTGGGTTGAGATAAATGATTTAAATGGGATGAATATCTTAAAAAGTTATGAAATCACGGTCCATTATAACAAGGAAAAAGAAAAAAAGTTAGTCAGGATATCAAAGGAAAATAACTCTGCAAAGATTATAGCTTTAACAGAGAAAAATGGTCTATACATTACGAATGAAGATATTATCTTACTCGGCAAGGAGTCGGCATTTATATTTTGTAATGGAAAAATAAAAGAGATCTTTGTTGGAGAAGAGCTAATCTTAAATTAACTTAGAACATATTTCTTCCAACTTAGATTCCCATCTTAGCCATAGCCTATCTTGATTAGACAAGAATTTTTTCATAAATTCCCTCGCATTTTCAAGATACATCTCATAATTATCTAAAATCTCAGGTATTGATTCTGTTGCTTCTTTTACATTACTAGTTACCCTTCCTATTCCATTTTTTTCAACTATTGAAAACTGTTCTGGCTCGGAAGTAATGCAAAGAGGAATACAATTAAAAATCAAACCATCTAAAATCGAATATTCTAAATAATCATGCATTCCTCCCAAAGAACAATGAACTAAGATTTTTGATTCTCTTAAAATATCATCTCGTGTCTTTAAGCTTATTCCCCCTCCTTCTTCTGGCGAGACAAAAACAATATTCTTTCCCAGATTCTCTTTTAATGATGCAACATAATCTTTAAACTCATGGCTTCCTGAGATATAAAGTGGAACTTCTGAATTCTGAAAAGATTTTATTGCTAAATCTGGACATTTAGATGGGTGAATTCTGGATATAAAAATACCCTGAT
>CAZFDH010000050.1:0-4877 GCA_964518155.1 Candidatus Woesearchaeota archaeon | reverse complement strand
AAAAAATTGAAAGAGATCAATTTGCCTAAGTTTTTTGAAAGCGAAATAAGAGAAGATATTGTTTCGAAAGTACTGGAAGCGAAGAAAGTAAGACAGCCTTACGCGCCGTCGCCGGTTGCAGGTAAACAACATTCTGCTTCAGGTATTTTAGTTCACAGAAGACACGTTTGGAAAAGCCAATATGGAAGAGGAATTTCAAGAGTTCCTAGAAAAATATTTTCCAGACGTGGAACACAATTCAATTGGGAAGCTGCTGACATTCCGAACGCGAGAGGAGGACGAAGAGCTCATCCGCCAAAAGTTGTTTCAATGCTAAACACTAATAAGATAAACAAAAAAGAAATTAGAATCGCATTCATTTCCGCTTTAAGCGCAACAGCAAATGAAAAGAAGATCGTCGAAAAATACGGCCGAATCGAAAGCGCAAAAGTAAGTTTACCATTAGTTGTGGAGGATAAATTCTCAAAACTGAAAACTAAAGACGTTTCAAAGGCAATCAAAACAATTTTAGGGGAAATGCAGCAAGTTGCTTTGAGAGAAAAAAGAAAAAACAGTGGAAGAGGAAAAATGAGAGGAAGAAAATACAAAACAAGCGCGGGAATGCTTTTAGTTTTAGGAAATGATGAAAAATTAAAAACAACAATGTTTGACGTCAAAAATGTAAAAGATCTAAGCGTTACAGATCTGGCTAAAGGCGGAGTTGGAAGATTAACAATTTATACTGAAAAAGCAATAAAAGATTTGGAGGAAAAATTAAAATGAAAGCAAATCAAAGATTTTCATTCATTCGAAAACATTTAGGAGGCAATTTCAAATGAAAGCGTTAACAACAGAAAAAGCAGTAAGAATGATTGAAGCGCAAAATGTTTTAGTTTTTGAAATAAGTAAATTGAAAACTAAAGACGACGTGAAGGCAGAAGTTGAGAAAATATTTGAAGTAAAGGTTGACGGAGTAAGAACATTAATTAAGAACGGAAAGAAATATGCTTATGTTAAATTAAATAAAAAGTTCCTTGCAATGGACTTGGCAACTAAATTGGGATTGTTATAAAATGAATGAACTAGTGCATGTCGAGAAAAATGAACATATTTCACAATTAGAAGATACTGCGATTGTATTAACTGCATTCCAAGGAGGATTGGGTTTAGATAGAAGTAATGAAGAGTTTATGATGAAATTCAATGGTGCTTTGGTAAAACAATCCTACCCTGGCGGAGACGAAATTAGAGTCATTCCGATATCAGAAGAAAATCCAATGAGAATTTCTAGAGGGATGGTTATTATGAGTTATACTCGAACAAAAGGGGAGACTTTAGTTGAAGGAGATGTAAAATATCAAGAGATAAGGCGTAAATTAGAGGAGGCAGGGATATGGGTAAAAGAATAATTGTACAAGCGCGAGGGCATGGAAGTTCAACTTACAGAGTAAGAAGAAGAGCATTCAGCCACAAGATATTTTATCCTCGAAATTTGCAAGGAGAAGGAACAATTTCAAAATTATTTGTTTCCGGCGGACATAGTTCACCATTAGCAAAAATCAGCATGAACAAAATGACATTTTATATTCCAGCATTCAAGAACATGATTCAAGGAGAAAAAATAAATTTCGGATCAAAAGAAATAAAAGACGGAAACATTTTGCCTCTAAGTGAAATTCCGGTGAAAACAAAAGTTTATTGCATCGAAGGAAATCCTGGAGATGGAGGAACTTTCATTACGACTGCAGGAAATTATGGTATTGTAAGCAGAGTCATTGGAAATGAAGTTTACATTTTAATGCCTTCAAAAAAAGAAAAGGCGTTCAACAAAAACTGCCGAGCAATTATCGGTGAAAGCGCTGGGGGCGGAAGAAAAGAAAAGCCAGTGGTTAAAGCAGGAAGAATGTTTTTCATTAAGAAAACTAAAAGCAAGCTTTGGCCAAGAACATCTGCAGTAAAGATGAATGCAATCGATCACCCATTCGGATCAGGTAGAGGAAAGAATCCTAAACCAAAGATCGCGAAGAGAAACGCTCCTGCAGGTGCAAGAGTTGGACTATTAAGACCGAAGAGAACGGGAAGGAAGAAGAAATA
Source organism: Candidatus Woesearchaeota archaeon (assembly GCA_964518155.1). Classification (GTDB taxonomy): domain Archaea; phylum Nanobdellota; class Nanobdellia; order Pacearchaeales; family GW2011-AR1; genus JAUSKC01. The sequence goes on along the minus strand of CAZFDH010000050.1, from coordinate 2,804 downwards.
AACATGGCAGAAATAATTGATACAACAAAGAAAGAACAAACTTTCAGAGGAAAAACTTTGGAAGAATTGAAAGCTCTTGATACTAGAGAGTTTGCAAAATATCTGACTTCAAGATCAAGAAGAAGCGTTTTGAGAAATTTCCAGGAAATTGAAAAGTTCGTTAACAGAGCAAAAGAAAAAATTGCAAAGAAAAAACAAATTAAGACTCATAAGAGAGAATTGGTTTTTGTTCCTAGCATGGTTGGAATGAAAATACAAATCTACAACGGTAAAACCTTCATCCCGGTTGATGTAACTGTTGACATGCTCGGACATGTTTTCGGTGAAATGTCTCCGACAAGAGGAAAAGTCAAACACGGAAGCGCGGGTGTTGGTGCAACTAAAGGAAGTAAAGCTAAATCGAAGAAGTAAATAAACTATGACAGAAAATAAATTTTCAGCACAAACACAAAATCAGGAGGATTTTGCATAATGACAGAAAAAGATTATAACCCAGAACAAAAAAATGCGAAGACAATGCAAAAGCAGCAAAAAGCTAGCAAGAAAGCTGAAGCTCCTATGACAAAATCAGAAGTGAAAGAAGAAAAGAAAGAGGAAGTTAAGATCGAAACGGAAAAATCAGAAGAGAAAAAAGAAACTAAGAAAAAAATAGAAGTCAAAAAAGTAAAGAAAGACAATGCAGTTGTGAAAGGAATAAGTCTACCAATGTCGACGAAAGTCTCAGTTGCAATCTGCAAATTTGTAAAGAAAAAATCAATTGAAACAGCGATGAAAGATTTAGAAGAAGTAACAAAATTGAGAAAAGCTGTTCCGATGAAAGGAGAGATTCCTCACAGAAAAGGGAACATAATGTCAGGAAGATATCCAATAAAAGCATCGGAAGAATTCATAAAACTCTTGAAAACATTACAAGGCAACGCTAATGTAAACGGACTTGACAGTCCAGTTATCGTTGAAGCTTATGCAAATCTTGCGTCAAGACCGTATGGAAGATTCGGTCGAACAAGAAAGAAAAGATCACATATTACATTGGTAGTTAAAGAACAAAAAATGAAAGAAAAGAAATTGGAGGCGAAAAATTAGATGGAAGAAAAAATAAATTTTATCATACATGCTAATAAGGAGGAATTTTATTAACATGGAAGAAAGAAAAGTTGTCGCGTTTAAGAAAGAAGAATTTGCAATGAGAGAATACATCAAACGTTCTCTTGGAAAAGGAAAAGTAAGCAAAGTTAGAATAGAGTACACTCCAATCGGAGAAAAAATAATAATCTCAACAAACAAGCCAGGATTAATTATTGGTAGAAAAGGGGAAAAGATTTCGGAATTGACTTCAATATTAAAAACAAGATTCAAACTTGAAAATCCGTCGATAGAAATTGACGAGATCATGCAGCCAGAGTTTGACGCTCAATTAATTGCTGATGAAGTTGCGCTTGGACTAGAAAGATTCGGACCATTAAAATTCAAAGTAATTGCTTACCGAACCTTGCAAAAAATAATGGACGCAGGAGCACTTGGTGCGGAAATAAGATTAAGCGGAAAACTTCCAAGCTCGAGGGCAAAAACATGGAGATTTGCTCAAGGTTATTTGAAAAAAACAGGGGACTCAGCTAAAGTTGTTGACAGAGCGCAATCAAGAGCAGAAACAAAACCAGGAACAGTTGGAATAAAAGTAAGTATACTTTCACCTCATGCTAAATTATTAGACAAAGTTGAAATCAATAATGAGTTGATCGGGAGACTAAAAGAAAACTCAATGAAAATTATTGAAGAAAAAGTAGTTAAAAAAACTAGGAAGGCGAAAAAATGAGTTCAAAAAAATATCAAGAAATAGCTAAAATGAAAAAGGAAGAAAGAGACAAAAAGCTTGAAGAACTTAAAGTTGAATATGTAAAAAACCAAGCGGTTGTTTCAAAGAGTGGGAACTCAAAGAACAAAGAGATAAGAAAAATGATTGCAAGAATATTAACTGCAAACACCAAAGACAAGGGAGGAATCAATAAATAAGAGTCATGGAAATAGATCCAAGAACTGGACTTCCCGTCGACACAATCTCGTGGGAAGAACTCACAAGAAAAGATCAGCGAATCAAAGTGACTACAGACAAAAAACGATATGGTAAAATGGTAACAATAGTATCCGGATTTGACAAGGAAAGCGACGTGAAAAACATAGCAAAGTCTTTGAAAAATGAGCTAGCGTGCGGTGGAACATTCAGAGAAGATATGGTTGAACTGCAAGGTGACCATAGAAAAAAAATTAAACCAATCTTAGTCAAACTAGGTTTTGATGAAGACTCAATTGAAGATTAAAATGGCAGCAAAAGTAAAACAAGAAACAAAAATGGAAAGCAAAGTTAACGAGAAAAAAATAAATCCTAGAGGAAGAATTTTCGAAGGAACAGTTACAAAGAAATTCCCTAAGAGAGTAGTAATTGAATTTGAAAGAACTGTTTATGTAAGAAAATATGAAAGATATGCTAAATCGAAAACAAAAATCCATGCAAGACTTCCGGATTCCATGACAAATGAAATTAACGTCGGAGATTACATAAAAGTACAAGAATGCAGACCATTATCAAAAATAATTCATTTCATAGTTTTAGGTAAAATAAGAAACGCAAGCGGAGGAAAGAAAGCATGAAAGCAAATCAAAGATTTTCATTCATTCGAAAACATTTAGGAGGCAATTTCAAATGAAAGCAATAAGTGGAAGAACAACAGCCGGACTAAATATTGGAACGAATTTAATTGCAGCCGATAACAGCGGAGCAAAGATTTGCAAGATAGTTGGAGTAAAAA
>CAZFDH010000049.1:0-5028 GCA_964518155.1 Candidatus Woesearchaeota archaeon | reverse complement strand
GAAGTTGAAATGAGTCCGAGAGGAATCGAACCCCTATCACCGGGGCCGAAACCCGGTATTCTATCCATTAAACTACGGACCCATAAAAGTTAATTTTTCAGTGCTCAAAAACCTTTTGCTTTAATCAAAGAAAGACTTTTTAAAGAATATTTAATTATTTAGTTAATGCCATTAAAAAGACATCATAAAATCATCCTAGGTGGTTTTAGTACTTTAATTGTAGTATTCATGATTACCACCAGTGTTCTTCTTTACATGCTTTTTGTCAACCAAGATTTAAATTATAAAAAGCTAGACGGCAGAATTTCAAATTTGGAAGTCGACACCCAATCAAAAATAAACGAGCTTACCGACAGCGTTGTGAGCACGCGTGACGCAGTAGTTACCTTAAACGACTCATTCAAAAATGAAATAAGTTTAATCAAAGCGTCAAGCGAAGACTTCTCCGGAGTTATCGACGAATCAATAAAATCAGTTGTAACAGTAAGAACTGACGTCGGACAAGGAACAGGATTTATAATTACAGACAATGGATATTTTGTAACAAATGCTCATGTAATCGAAGGAGCTTCACGAGTTTATACAATCGATTATGAACAAAGAACAAGAGAAGCGCAATTAGTGGGATATATTCAAGACATTGATGTTGCATTATTAAAAATCTCTGGAGATTATGAGAGTCTAGAATTGACTGATTCTGAAGAAGTTCAAGTAGGAGAGAAAGTTATCGCAATCGGAAACCCCCTAGGCCTACAATTCTCAGTTTCAGAAGGGATTGTATCTGGAGTTCATAGGACCGGAGCAAACGGAATGGAAATTTACATTCAAACCGACGCTGCATTAAACCCCGGGAATTCCGGAGGACCACTAATAAATAAGCAGGGAGAAGTTGTTGGAATAAATAATTTCAAAGTTAGCGGAGGAGACAATCTTGGCTTCGCATTGGAATCAAATTACCTTGAGCAAGCAGTAAACAAAATCTCTACAACTGTTCTAAACCAAACACTTTTAAACTAAGGCAATCAATTAATCCAATGGAAAATACAGGAAGCAGAGTTGCTGGCGTTTCGCCTGATTATATTCCTTGCCGCTTATTCTAGTTTGCCAATAGAAAGAATCGAATCAGATATTTCTTATGCAATTCATGACTTTTTGGAAGACGAGAAAACATGCAGTCTACAGGAAAGATTAGAATTAATAGCGCAAGAAGCAATCCAGTTTGAAAGACCTCAAACAAAAAAGTTAATCAGAGAATTACTACTCGGCCACCATCAAGAATTCTTTATTCAATTAAAACCATATTTACTACCATTCATTCCTAAAAAGAAAATTTAAATAACCGATTAAACTAAAACTATCATGGCTAAAGAATCTCAAGAAGGACTTACCGCGAAAAAAGACGAAAACTTTTCCGAGTGGTATCAACAATTAATTCTAAAATCGGGCCTTGCAGATTATTCTTCCGTTTCAGGTTGCATTGTGTTTAGACCTTTATCTTATCAAATGTGGGAAAAAGTTAAAGAAGAATGCGACAAGCATTTCAAAAAATCCGGAATACAAAATGCATACTTCCCTCTTTTCATTCCAGAAAAAGCTTTTGAAAAAGAAAAAGATCACGTCGAAGGTTTCACACCCGAAGTTGCATGGGTGACACAAGCAGGGGAAACAATCCTTAATGAAAAACTTGCAGTCCGCCCTACATCAGAAGCGATAATGTATGAATCATATTCGAAATGGATTAGGAGTTGGAGAGATTTGCCTTTAAGATTAAACCAATGGAACAACGCAGTTAGATGGGAGTTTAATAACCCGGTGCCGTTTTTCCGAACAAGAGAATTTTTATGGAATGAAGGCCATTCTGCTTTTGCATCAGAAAAAGAAGCACTCAACGAAAAAAAAGATATTCTATCCGCTTACGAAAGTGTCACAAAAGAACTCATGGCGCTTTACGGAATTACCGGAAGAAAAACTGACAAAGAAAAATTTGCAGGAGCATTATTTTCTGAGAAAATTCATTATTTCATTCCAAACGGGAGAGTGATTGAAGGACCTTGTTTCCACCACGACGGACAAAACTTCGCAAAAGCTTACGACATAAAATTCCTTGATAAAGACGGAAAAGAAGATTACGCCTGGCAAAACACCTACGCAATTTCAACAAGAATGCTCGGAACAATGTTTGCAGTTCACAGCGACGACAAAGGACTAGTAATCCCTCCAAAAATGGCCCAAAATCAGATTGTAATTATTCCTATACTGTTTGATAAAACAAAAGAGAAAGTTCTAAAGGAAGCGCAAAAAATAATGTCTGAATTAAAAGAATTTAATCCAATTTTTGACGACAGAGTTGACATTTCTCCGGGAAGAAAATATCATGAATGGGAGTTAAAAGGAATTCCTCTAAGAATTGAAATCGGACCAAAAGATTTGGAAAACAAACAAGTAACAATCGTAAAAAGAAATGACGGCAAGAAAGTCCAAATTAAAATTAAAGACCTAAAAAAAGAAGTAACTCAACTTCTGAAGAAAATCCAAGATGAACTTTACGAAAATTCAAAAAAATTAATGTTAAACAAGATCAAAAAAACACAAGACAAAAAAGAGATGATAAAAATTATCAATGAAAGAAAAGTTGCAATTGTCCCTCTTTCAAATTCACACGACGAAGAAGAAAAATTAAAAGAAATTACAGGCGGAGCAAAAACCCTTTTCATTGATCCAAAAAATCAATCAGTAAAGGGAATAAAATCAATCATTTCTGCAAAACAGGCAGACTATTGGGTTTATATCGGCAAAACTTATTGAGCAGGCATACAGCATACTATCTAATATAATTCATTTCGTTTTTCATTCTGCTAATTTCTCATTGGATAAACTGCCGAGTTAAGCTCGTTCTCCAGTCTTAGAGTTATTTCCATCAGGAAGGATAACTCTTCTTCCAATTTTCTTTTTTCTTTTTGTTCCATCTCTTGTTCCATTTTATGGAATCTTGACTAATTAGCTTGCCTGAATTAAATAAGATATAGTTCTCGATTCAATCCAGGCTTGTGTCGCTGAATTAAATCAAGTGTAGTTTAATTGAATACACTAAGTTAAAACAGCCGCCGTTCCAAGCCATCTTTCCAACTGTAGTGTTCATAATAAAATAGATACTCTGAACTTTTTATATATTTCCGTCAAGAAGTAACCAGTAGAAAGTGATGAAATTTATGCGTTTTTTTCCAACAATTCTCTAAACTTCTCCAAATCTTCAATTTTTATTCTCGCGCCAACCGCATCATCATGGCCTCCGCCAGTAGATCCTTCCAGCTGGGAGATCGCATCTAAAATTAATTTCTTAACATTTTTCCCTCTGGCAGAAATATTTGCCCTTGCGCCAGTAATATAAATCACAACGATAATTTTTTTAGGAAACTTATAACTCAGTTCATTTGCCAAATCACTACTTATGCTTAAGTCTCCCCCATATTGAAAGAATAAAATTTTATCGTCGCTGACATCTTTTGCTTTTTCAACTAACTTTTGATATTTTCTGCTTATTTGATCATACCTTAAATGCATTACATGATTTTTCTTCCCATCTTCCAAAACTTCCGTCGGACTTTTAACATTCATTAAAAACTTAAGCATCAAAATTACGTTTGTAACTCGATCTTTCAAACCGAAACTGAAAATCTTGATTATTTTTCCAAGCGAAGATTTATACAAAATATCAAATGCATCTTTAGTTTTTACTGCCATCTCAGGATAATCTTCGCAGAACTCATCATAAAAATCGGGGATAAATTTATCAGAAACGCAACCTGCAACCGCAAGCCAAAGATCTTCTTTTTTCTGCGTCGCTTTGTAAGCCAGATATGTCGTCGGTTCATTACTTGCTTCTTTTCCCATAACTGGATTGTAATAATTCACAAACTCTGGAATATCTTCCATAACCGCAGAATGATGGTCAATCCAAACTACTGGAATATTAATTTTTTCCGCCTCTTCAAAAAATTCTTTTGAAACAACGGGTTTGTCTAGAATAAAAATATAATCTGCGCTTAATTCGCTGACTTTTCTGAAATATTCGACCGTCAAATCCGGAAACGACCTTATTGGAACTCCTTTCCCTCGCTGATTGTAGCGCTGCAAAATCAAAAAACTGCAAAGTCCGTCGGCATCATTATCAAAAAAGAAAATCGGATTTTGCGCTTTTTCAAGATGAGATTTAATTTCTTTAAGTTGTTTTAAGCTAAGCATAAAAAAAGAAGTTTTTAGAGCTATTAAAAGTTTACCTCAAATGTTCTTTCCAACCAAAATCTTTTCTTTAAGATTATTCATATCCTCCTTGAAAAAATCAACTAGTTCTTTTTTGTCCAAAACTCTAAAAAGATCATCGTCATTCGCCGCCATAATATTGTCTAAAGTCTTGAAATTTCCGATCAACGCATCAATATATCTATCAGGTAAATGTGTTTTAGCCAAAATCCTAATTCCCGAAGGAGAAATTGATTTATCATGTAACTCTTCAAACAACATTCTGGACAAGTTAGAACTTTCAAGCAAGAAATCAAAATTCATGCTCTCCAAAACCGACGCAGCTTTTGTAGAGTTATTAACAAAATAATCTCGAAGCAAGATTTCTTCTTCTTTTCCCAGATTGGAAGTCAATTCTTTAAGTCTCATGCTTACAACCATTCCTTCTTTACCTAATTCAATCAAATATCTTTTAACAATGTTAGAAATTCTTTTGATAATCTCAAGTCTTTGCAAAACATTACAAACATCTGCGACAGTAACAAGATTATTTATTTCAAGCATGTTCAAATTTGAGATCATTTCATTAAAGATCTCTCTTTGCTTCTCAAGAATTTGTAAAGTCTCTGCCGCCCTTCTAAGAATCTCTTCACTTTTTTCCATTTCATATCTTAGATCACCATAATAAACAGAGATCTTATTCTTTCTTTCTGAAACTGCAATAACAATCGTCTTTGTATATTTCGTCGTCCTTTCCCCAGCCTTATGTCTTGTTCCAGTCTCTTTGGT
>CAZFDH010000048.1:0-5130 GCA_964518155.1 Candidatus Woesearchaeota archaeon | reverse complement strand
TCAGGTAGGTATCGAAGGCGCCTTCCTTGAGCGCCTTGCGGGCGCCGTAGGGGTCTGGCTCTTGGCCGAGTATTTTTCTAATTATTAATTCCTCTAATCTTAGCTGGTCGTTATTTGAAAGTCCTATTAGTTGGTTAGGGTTAAGGCCAATTCTTTTTCCAATTTCCATGTAGTCTGAAACAGGATTTGATCCGATAACTATTAACCCGTTGTAATCAAGATCCCTTAGTTCTTTAAGTACTTCGTAAACTTTTCCGACTGTTTGCTCAAATAGTTCTTCTCTTGATTTTAAAGGCAAATCTCTTACTCCTCTTGCGATGAATACAACTTCTGGGTTTGATTGAGCGATCATTTTTTCTAATTCCGAGAACTCTTTTATTTTGCTGCTATTTGGGCCCATTAATTCGGTGACAGATTTGTATCCCCCACATTCTTTACAATGATAATGACTTAGACAAGAAATCTCCTCTATTTCTTCTTCGTTGATTATTCTTTGTACACAGGAAATCCCGAAATGTCCGAGGCCGATCATTCCGACGCGCAAATCTGACAGAATTTCTCCACTAGCTAACATTCCTGCAATTGCATTTTCTAAACTCTGTTCTTTTGTTACCCAACGGTCGAATACTTCTTCATAAACTGTTTGTTTAGCAATGTCTGTTTCGTCTAATCTATTCATTGAATTTCCTATTATTGGAATGTTGTGTCTTGATTTTAATGCAAGTGCTATCTCTTCTCCATTGGTTTGTCCAAGACGATAATCAAGCACAATTAAATCAGCGCAGGAGATATTTTTCTCTATCTGACATAATACTTGATCTCTACCTCCAGATGCAAGAATCGGAATTGGATGAAAATTCATTTCTGAGCTAGAAAGCGTTTTGACAATATAATTTAAAATTAATTTTTTATCATCAACTACGATCACGTTCAAGGATCTCATTTATTTTTTATTTTATAATGATTTAAAAGTATTTATATTCGTTGCTTTTTGCTATTCTATGATAATTAAGTTGAGAGTTAAGACAAACTCTGGGAGACAAGAAATTGAAAAGATTTCTGAAAATGAATATAAAGTCTGGCTCAAATCGACGCCTGAAGATGGAAAAGCAAATGGAGAATTGTTGAGATTTTTGAAGAAATATTTTGGAAAAGAAGTTAGGATAAAGACAGGATTTAGTTCCAGAAAAAAAGTTGTTGAAGTCGGAAGTGACTAAGTTATTTAAATAAAATTATTTTTATTTTTTAATGAGGTACGAATTTGCTCCAGATATTCAAGAAATTGCAGAAGATGTTTCTGCTCAGCTTTTTCCACATATAAAAATTGATAGAATAAAATGTTTTAGAAGCTACGGCAGTTCTTCACGACGGACAATTGCGCGGTGCCATGCCCTTGGAAAACTTATGCAGAAAGCGCTTGGAGTTGATGCATTTTATCCGATAGAATTTCTGGAAAGATTTGATAAATTGCCAAAAGAAGAACAGACAAAAGTTATAATTCATGAACTTATGCATATTCCAAAAACTTTTGGCGGGGGATTTAGACATCACGATTTTGTGTGCGAAAAAAATGTTAATCAGCATTATGTTGCTTACAAAAAGAAAAAAGGTGAATTGAATGAAACAAAAAGTTGGTTTAAGTTTTGAAGGGAAAAAAATTTCTCTTGAAGTTAAGCGCGTTGGTTTTTTTGGAAAGATAATTGGGCTGATGTTTTCTCGACGTGATTCTGACGCTTTACTCTTTAATTTTAGTCGGCCGACGAGAATTGCGATTCATTCTATTTTTGTTTTTAATCCGTTTTTGGCGGTGTGGACTGATGAGGATTTTAACGTCGTGGATTATAAGCTTGTAAGACCTTTTTGCCTTTCAGTTAAACCAAAGAATAACTTTGTCAATTTGATTGAAATTCCTTTTAGTAAAAAATATTCTTTTGTTTTGAAAGAATTTGGTTTCTCTCGACGGTGAAAGGAAAGGTTTAAATAGCTCTTGTTATTTTATCCTCTATAAACCCAGAAAAAAGGAGGTGAAAATGGGAAAAATTATCTTAAAAAACGCTGTTAGTAGAAAGCCTGGACACCTTTACTACGTTGATGGTAGCGGTAACGTCTGCGAAGCTGTAATGGCTAGAGGCGGAAAAAAGAAAAAGGCTGCTAAAAAATCAGCTAAAAAGAAAAGACTATAAATCTTTTCATTAATTTTTATTTTTATTTTTTGTATTTTACTACAATAATGTTTTTAATCTTTGAATCTATTTGTAAATTATGAGTTATGATTCAAGGCAGATTGAATTCCTGCAGCATCGGTGGAGCAATGTTCCGGTGGAAGTGGTTTCTAAGATGTATAAAGATTCTAAAAATATTAGCGATGGAGTTAAAACAACTTGCGGAGTGATGCTAGATCTTTTAATTGAATATGTGGAGAGGGAGAGACTTTTTGATGACGATAATAAGGGAATTGAATATGTTTTAGATTTAAGGGATAGATCTAATCCCGATTTAATTCAAAGAATTATTAGAACGTTTAATCCTTCTTATGCATGACCAAAATTTCTTTTCTAACTTTTTCTTCGTCGAAAGGATTTGTGACGCCGAGCCACTTTTCTGAGGAGGAATAAATTTGCATCCAGATTTTATTTTGTTTTATTAAATTACTGAGTTCTTCCGGAAGAAGACATTCGACACTAGAATTATTTTCGTTTTCTTTTTTGAATCTTTCTAAAATATTGCTAAGTTCTTCGACGACGACTGGATGAAGAGCAAAAATGTTCATGCTGCATAAGGATTCTTCGTTTAACTCTTTTTCTTTAATATTTTCTTTTGAAATCTTGAAAACTTCTTTTATGCCCTTTACTTTTTCATTCTCGATCTGGAATATCCCTCTGTTAACTTCGCCTTCTTCGGGCAGAACATTTTTTAGTTGGTATCCGATTGTTGCGCAAGAGTTGTTTGATTTTAGATGATTGAACAGAATTCTGAATGTTTCTTCACCGTAAATATCGTCGCCGTTGCAAATTACAAAAGGACAGTCGATTTTTTCTTTTAGTGTTACAATCGCATCTGTTGTTCCCCATGGCTTTGTTCGCTTGTTTTCGTCAAAGTCTTGTAAAGTGTAAACTATTGGAATCGATTTGTAATTATCTCCAAACTTTTCTTTGAACGGTTTTTCAGTTAATTTGCCGACGATGAAATAAATTTTGTTGAATCCGGCCTTTAATGCCTGATCTAAAGAGAATTCGATTAGTGTTTGTTCTTTTGGTCCGACTTTTGCAAACTGTTTTATTCTTCCTCCGAAACGAGACGACATTCCGGCGACCATGTAAACTATTGCGATTTGCATGTGGTTAAAATTATTTTATCTTTTATATTATTTATTATCCAAGAGAATCTAGAACATCGATGTAATTAGTAACAATTTTTCTTAATTTCTTTCTCTCATTCTCCTCTGTTTTATCGACTATTTTGTAATATTTGTCATCGTGAAGTTCTATTCTGCTTTTGTTTATGCAAACTGAAGTTAGCAGGCCTTCTCTTTTTTCATCCCAGGAATAAAGGATTATTGGAGTATTTTCATCTTTTAGCTCTTCCCCATATTTTTCTAGTCTTCTTTGTCCGCCGATTTGAGTAAATATTTTTAATCTCTCTTCAAGTGAAAGAAATATTTCTTCAGGAATCCTTATGGGCTGTTCAGGAGGTTTGTTCATGCCTCTTTCGATCTTCTTAGAATTTATAAATCTAATTTTGCTTTGTTTTTCATGATAGTCTTAGGAATTGAGTCTACTGCGCACACTTTTGGCGTCGGAATTGTTAGAGAAGGGAAAGTTATAGCGAATGTTAAAAAAACGTATACTACTGAAAAGGGAGGGATAATTCCGGTTGAAGCAGCCAAGCATCATTTTAATAATAAAAATGAAATTTATTTTGAAGCACTGACGGCGGCGGGAATTGAAGAGAAGGAAATTGATGCGATTGCGTTTTCACAAGGTCCGGGTTTAACTCCGTGCTTGCTTGAAGGAATTCGATTTGCAAAAGAATTGCATGGACGACTGAAAAAGCCCCTCGTTCCTGTTAATCATTGTGTTGCTCATTTAGAGATTGGAAAAATTACTGGAGCAAAAGATCCGGTTTTACTTTATACGTCGGGAGCAAACACTCAAGTCATTGCGTATGCTGCCGGGAAATACCGGGTTTTTGGAGAAACATTGGATGTTGGCGTCGGCAATTTTATTGATACATTTGCAAGATATTCTGGGATTGGTTTTCCAGGTGGACCGGTGATTGAAAAACTCGCAAAGGAATCTAGTAATTATTTGGAGTTACCTTACTCAGTTAAAGGAATGGATATTTCATTGTCAGGTATTTTGACGAACTTAAAACAGAAGTTGGATAGAATAAATCTTTCCCGCCTGCCCGCCCAAGATTTGCATTCGCCTTCGGCTCATGATGTTAAAAATAAAAATATTAATGGACAAAAAAAATTTGTTAAAAATGTTGATGGATTAAATAAAAGAGGTGATAATTACACTCTTGAAGATCTTTCTTATTCGCTGCAAGAAACTGTTTTTGCGATGCTGGTTGAAATTGCTGAACGTGCATTAGCTCACACAGGTAAAAAAGAACTTGTGCTTGGCGGAGGGGTTGCATGTAATTCTAGACTACAAGAAATGTGCAGAATAATGTGTGAGGAAAGAGGATGCAAATTCTTTTGTCCTGAAAGGCCACTTCTCGTTGATAATGGTGCGATGATTGCATATCTTGGTGAAATTGAATTTAACTGGGGAATAAAATTCTCAGGAAAAAAAGCGGAAGAACTTGATGTCTTGCCTCGTCAACGAACTGATGATGTTGAGGTTAGTTGGAAATAATTATCTTACTGATTCATATCCTCCTTTAACCCCGTCAGGAGAAAGGACAATTTGCCAAAGCTGAGTTTTTCTTGCTCTGAACATTCCGGCGAAACTTTGAAGATAATAATTCCACATTCTCTTAAATCGATTGTCGTATTTTGAAGGATCTGAATTGCGGATTTCGTTCCAGTGGTGATTGAAATTTCTGTTCCATGCCATCAATGTTGGATCATAGTCTGCTCCGAAGTTATGAATGTCTTCGATGATGAAATGACCCTCTGCCGCT
>CAZFDH010000047.1:0-5131 GCA_964518155.1 Candidatus Woesearchaeota archaeon | reverse complement strand
TTTAAACAAAATCCTGGGTATGTGTCAATAGTTCTAGAGTGGCCCCGCTAACGTTTCTGGATATGAGATGTTGCGACCGAAGGGAGCAATATGGGTGAGCATTTGCCGTTAGGCAAGCGCGAACCAGATATACGCTGTTAGCTGATGTATTCCTTTTCTTTTCCGACGATAGCCGGTTGTTTTAAAAATTTTCAAATTTCTTTTTCCCTGGTGGGGCGGGCAGAGGGGAACTAAAGGGGTGAATGCCCGCCCCACCAGCACTTACAAGTCGATTTCTGTTGATCTAATATTCTCAAGCTCCTTTTCAATTGCACTTTTTATATCTCTAATTTTTTTATACCTTTCAGCTATTTTTTCTTGCGCTTCTAAGTCAAAATCACCATTAGCCATAATTGGAATTGGGATTTTGATTTGTTTAATGTCAGTGATTCTTAAGTTATTATTTGCACTATATCCCATATTGGCGATTTCCTTTTCGATGAGATTGATAGTGGTTTGTAAAAATTCACTATGAAGCTTGTCCCTAAACTCTGGTTTTAATGCAAATTTTGCAATTCTTTGGTTTAGGTAAAATTTTCCTTCTGTTTTCCATTTTGTCAATCTGAAGAATGAGCCGGAGAGTGGTAGCAGGTAGTCGCCTTTCTTGACCAAAAATTTAGGGTCAATTTCGAGATCTTTTGGATAGTGAACAAATTTAGGATTTTTATCAGAAATATTTTGAATGCGGATAATAGGTATGTCTTTTTTGTCAGCGGTAAATAGACTCTTTTTAAATGTAAATCCTGAAACAATATCAAAAATTTCATCAATGTCGACGTCCTTATGTGGTTTCGGTTCAGATTCTTCAAGTAAACTTGATATTTCTTCTTTATATTCAATTAGGTTATCAGCAGCAATGTCAATAAGGTCTGGGAATGCATCAATCGAAATAGACTCTTGCTCTTCTTCAATTCCAAGAGAAATTTTTTCGTCCTTAGTCCACCACTTGTCAATCATCCAATCTTTTTCAATGTTGTCTTGTATATGTTTAAATGGAAAGATTTTACATCTTGGATCAGAGTTGATTTTTTTAAAACCAGGTTTGTTTGCCTTAAAAAAAGTGAATAGAGTTACCGCCTCCTGAAGATCATTTTGTTCAATATCAAAACGATATATATTTCTTGACTCGCCAATTTCACTGACTAAATATGAAAAAATTGGATCTTCTTGTTTGATTTTTTTGTCCGCTTTTTTCGTCATACAAAGTATGTATGTCTTTTTAGGTGTTGTAAAAAATGTATTTAATGGCAATGATATAATTGCGTCAATGAAACATTCGTCGGTAATAAATTGTCTGAGATTTTTATCATTCTTTCTATTGAGGATTCCGTCGGGGACGATCACAAATGCTTTACCACCTTTTTTCAGTGCGCGTACGATCCACTCCATAAATAGACCCTCTACTCCCATTGCGTTGACTTTATAATAGTCCATCAGTTCGCCATCTTTTTTAATTTCGTCCTTCAAATTTTTGCTACCACGGGTCACATAAGGAGGGTTTGTGAAAATAAGGTCATACTCGTTTTCAACTGGTTCAGAAAGTGATCCTAAAATAGAGTTTGTCTTCAGTGTGAAACTATCATTGAATAGTTTTGCAAATTCCTTAGTGTATCCTGGATTGTTTTTAATTAAGTCCGAAAAATAAATAAGCATGTTGGCCTTAGCCAAAATGATAGTTTTTTGTTCATCCTTATCAAAGCCTTTATCAAAGCCGTGGATAGTTATTTTTGACTTTAGGCCATCTTTGTTCAAACTATAAAATTCGTCTATTTTAGTTATTAATGGCTCTAAAAGGAACTTGCCAACGCCACACGCAGGATCACAAATTTTTATACCTTTTTTTATATCACCTTGAGCCATTTCAATTACTGATCTAACTACTTTAAGTGGTGTAAAAAATTGTCCCCAATTTTTTTTACTGATACTTTCTTTCAAAAAACTTTCAAAAAGCTTACTTTTAAAATCATAGTCTACGTATTCTAGTTTTCCATATTTGTGAAATTTATCGAGCACTGTTCTAAAAGTGGTACTGTATCCTTTTACAGCCTTCTGATCCTTACTAACAAAAATCGTTCCATTAATAATTGTTGTCCCGTCAATAGGGTTTTCTGGGAATAATTCTTTTACCTTCTTTCTAATTGTATCTGCGTAGTGCTCTAAAACCTCATTTTCCGTATTCGTGTCGTACATCCCAATTAACGTGTAAAAATTATGTGTACCCTTTAAAATATCTAAGTCGCTTAGATATTTGAAAATAAAAAGCTCAATAAATGTGTATAAACAATTTTCTGGCGTTGCTCCGCTCACAGACCATATGTCCTGCCATATACTTTTTGCGAGGTCTGTAGGATTGATCAGCTTACGAGGTTTTATTAAGTCGTTTTTTTCGTTTACAGACTCGTATGCTTTTTCTAAAAGATCAATACAATCATCCGAGGAAGGGTCAAAAAGTTCATTGACCTCTTTCCCCTCCCAGTTCTTAATTCTGTTTTCCGTAAAAACATTCACCCATACAGCCTCTTTCGTGTCAGTTGCAATAAATATTTTTGCACCCAGTTTTTTTGCAACATCAATTTCTTGTAAAATCGCTTTGTTTTTTTGAGCCTTTGTTTTAAATTGTGAAGGTTTCTTATATTCGATAACTGCGATGACATTTTTTTTCTGAATGACTAATGCATCAATTTTTTTCTTTTCAATTTCCCCATAGTCGACATTTCTGATTATGTCGTATTCTTTGAGTGCTTTTACCGTAGTTGCTCCAATATTATAAAAATCCCACTTGCCAATTTTTTCAGGGTTTTTTACAAGATTCCGTTGTAGTAATTCTTCACTCATAAAAAATGTTTGCTATTATACGATTAGTATACCAAATATAAGAAGTTTCTTAAAGTCCAGATTACACTTTTATAAAGCGTCCCGCCGGCAGGCGGGACTCCATATAGTCCCCTCATAAAAAAACGTTTCCGGAGCTTTGCGGAGGAAACACCATATTGGAAAAAGAAATTTGAAAATTTTTAAAACAAATGGGCGACAGCCCATAAAAGAAAAGGAATATTTCAGCTAACGTCTAGGTATAAGCGATGTTTGCGGGTGATATAATACGCCGAAGGCGGATCACCCGCAAATATGGGTGGAGTGAAGGAGTGAAACGACTGAACGGAACCGCCTATACCTTGTTAGGCGATGTGCATTTACACTTATTGAATACCAAGTGTTGTTTTTAATTGCTCTAAAGTTTCCTGACTGACCGAAAGCAACCTCAAATCGTCTGTTTCTTTTTGTCGTTGTTGAGGTTTTCCACGCCACGGAATTGATTTTGAAAGTGCTAAAAAGTCTGGTTTTGCTATCAAGACTTTTTGACCATGAAAATCTACCTCTGTGTATAGTGAAAGAATTTTTTCATCCATTTCTTCGTTGTATGGGATGCCGTGATCGGTACACCAATCTTTTATGCTTTTTGCATCAATGACTCTTGCGTTCACAAATTTAACTTTAAATTCGTCTGATCTAACGAGTATGTCTACATCAAGAGGGTCTTCACGTTCTGGGTGTAGAATATGAACAGCTGTTCCGCCGTCAATAAGATATTGAACCTTTCCATCCATAATTTGGGGAAAACGCTGCAAAAGGAACTCAAGAGCGGCATCCCATTTTGCTTCAGGATTTTCTCGAAAAAATTCTTTCATCAATTCCGTGGTTTTGATTGGGCCGAATAGTTGCTGGAGGTCAGGTTGTTTGTCCATAATTTTGTGTAAATGCATTTCGCATAACGTTCATCCGTGATCCGACGTTAGTATGAGCGGAGCGAATACTAATGTTGGATACGGGTTGTTAAGCGATGTTGTAATTTTTTTAAAGTTTACCTTGTTTGATGAGATCAATGCTAGAAATCCCAACTTGGACTTTCATTAGCGTTTTGCCGTTGTCTTCAAGTGCATCCTTAATTCTTTCGACTTGCTTTGGTGATACATTTTTTGGAATCTTACTGAACTCGAAATACTCGACTTGATCTGCTTCATTAGAGGTGGAGAGACTTCCTCCAATTACATTGCAAAGAAAAGAGAAAACTATTTCATCTTTATCTACTTTGCTATATACGCCAAGTAACTTTGCAATCTCAACCTTGAGACCTGTCTCTTCCTTGACTTCCCTGATAACTCCACCCCATGGAGATTCACCCTCTTCGAGACCACCACCAGGTAGATTCCAAAGATCATAATCATTTCTATGGCACAGCAAAACGCGTCGCTCTTGGTCGAAGATGATTGCAAAGACTCCTATCGTAAACTTTTTCTTTGATTCAGACATGTGTAAAAAATTACAATTTCGCTTAACGTTTGCGCATATACGAAGCCACGCAGTGAGCGGAGCTGATATAATTTTCTCAAAAATCAGCGTAGTGAACAAGTGGTTTTGGTGAGGGGCGAGCCGAGCACCGAACCGTATATGCGCTGTTATCTGTCCCGAACGGAGCGTAGCGGAGTGAGAGCGCAGCGTGGCAAGCGACTGAAAGGAGCGCAGAGTTCACAAGGGCGCCGTCAATAAAATTCCCGATATCTAAACGAGCCTGGATGTCCTTTTATATCAAGCAGCAAACTTTTATGATAACCAAAGTGAGATGACTGGACTGCAAAATTGCCTCCATCAAATTTCTTCAATAAATTTTGATAGAGTTTTTTTGCCACATCTGGTTCGGCGATATTTTGAGAAAGGTGAACGAAAGGGGCGATCATCAGATTTGTTGTTTTAACTTCGTCTGCTGTTTTGAGAATTTCTTTGTAAATAGCATTAACTTGCTTTGCAGAATCGCCCCTTTCGACACAGAAAAAAACAACGAGGCAATTTTGCATCTTTTCAGTAGGAGATTTTCTTTTCTCAGGCTGAATGCCTTTCGGCCAGTTTGATTCCAAAATCACTTTGGTTTGGAATTTGTTGGCATGAAGTAATAATGCTCTCATGATATAAAAGTTTGCTGCGATCTTAATAAATATATCGGACTCAGGCGCCCTTGTGAATTACAGATAACTCGTTCTTATGTGAAACAGTAGCAGATAATTCCGGATAATGACAGATTATATGAGAAAAATTTAGG
>CAZFDH010000046.1:0-5335 GCA_964518155.1 Candidatus Woesearchaeota archaeon | reverse complement strand
ATCCTCCTTGACAAGTTTGACCTGATAATGGTGCTCCAAATCTATCAAGCATTTGATCGTTAAAGTCTTGAGAATTTACCATTTCATCTCCATTCATTGCTAAATATTTTCTGTGCGACATTTTATTTAATACTCTCCAAAAATTCTTTACCTTTTTCAGTTAACTGTCTTCCCGGCTTTTTCTTTCTCATATTTCGCACGTCTTTTGCGATTTCAGTGAAACCTGCCTTGTCAGATTGCTGAAGTATTGTTCTGATTATTTTTCCACTTGCTCTTCTGAATTCTTCCGGCTTGAAACCTCTGTTTTTTTTGCTTCCGTATTTCGTTCTTAATCGATTAACACCGACGATTCCTTTGATTTGAATTTGTCTTAAAATACTTGCGCTTCTTTTGTACCAGAAATCTTCATCCTCGATCGGTCTTTCTTTGCTCGGACCGGACTTCACATATTTTGCCCATTCCGGCTGTTTGAATTCTTCTACTTTTTTCAAAGCTTCAGCTAGTTTAACATTATATTCTTGAGCAGGTATTTCATATATTTTCATCTTCAATTCGGCTCGCTTTACAGCGATAGAATAACTCTAGAGTTATTTAACCAAAACTAGTCATAAATCTAGGTTTATAAATTATTCGCCCCTCTTTCGTTGTCATAAAAAAACCACTCATCTTTATTATCAGCCCTGATTTTAGCATATCATGGTAAAAACAATGATGGATTTATTTGAACACAACCTAAAGGAGATGTATTTTGTTGAGCGATTTTTGGTCGACACTTTGGAAAAATTGCAGTCAGTTGCTGCTTCAGATAAAATTCGTGCCGATCTTTTAGAACATAAGGAGGAAACGGTAATGCATATAGAAAACTTGGAAGAGGTATTTGCAATTCTAGGAATTCCTCCTCAAGAGCACCCATCACATATGTGGAAAGACATGGACAAAGAGTTGGAAACTTTTTTCAAAGAATTCACTACAGATGAAGCTGCAGATTTTTTCGTGCTTGAAGCTGCAATGAAAGCGGAACGTTTAGAAATAACTCATTACGAAACACTAATTTTGTTAGCTAAAGAACTAGATTTGGAAAAAGAAAATGATATTCTAGATCTTTTAAGAGCAAATCTTGTTCAAGAAGAAAGAGCGCTAGAAAAAGTGCGTAACGCAATGAAAGCACAGCTTCCTCTTTTGCGAAGAAACGTTCATTAAATTTCTTCTTCTTTTTTTATTCCCAGTTCGTTTTGCAGGATCTTAAGCTGATCTCTTAATGAAATTGCAAGTTCGAAATCCAAATCGTCAGCCGCTTTTCTCATTTCTTTCTCAAGCTGGACAACAAGTTTTTCTTTTTCTTTTTTTGGAATATGTTTAGTGTCTTTGATGATAATTGTCTGGTCTTCAATCGATTTTTTAATTGTCTTAGGAACAATTTTGTGAACTTTATTATATTCAGTCTGAATCTTTCTTCTTCTTTCAGTTTCTTCAATTGCTTGTTTTATGGAATCAGTCATACGGTCGGCATACAAAATTACTTTCGCATTTTGATTTCTAGCAGCTCTTCCTATAATCTGAATCAAACTTCTTTGGTTTCTTAAAAAACCTTCCTTATCAGCGTCGAGAATTGCAACCAGGCCTAATTCAGGAATATCAATTCCCTCTCTTAACAAATTGATTCCAACTAAAACATCAAATTTACCAATTCTAAGTTGACGAATAATTTCGCTTCTTTCCAAGGTTTTTATTTCTGAATGTAAATATCTTGTTTTTATACCGACTGAAGCAAAGTAATCAGAAAGTTCTTCCGCTAATTTTTTTGTCAGGGCGGTCACTAAAACTCTATCTCCTCTTTTAATTGTTTCTTTAATTTCTTTAATAACATCCATTGTCTGCTCTTCAGATTTTCTAACTATCACGACTGGATCAACTAATCCTGTTGGCCGAATAATTTGTTCAACAACTTTACCTGAATTTTCTGCTTCATATTCTCCCGGCGTCGCACTTACAAAAATTGCCTGGTTATTCTTCATGTATTCTTCAAATTCTTCAAACTTAAGAGGTCGATTATCTAATGCACTAGGAAGTCTAAAACCGTAGTCCACCAAAACTTGTTTTCTTTGTTTATCTCCGTTATACATTGCATGAAGTTGCGGAATAGTCTGATGGCTTTCGTCAATTACAATTAAAAAATCATCTCCAAAATAATCAAGCAAACAAAACGGTTTTTCTCCTTCCGCCCTTCCATCAAAATATCTTGAATAATTTTCAATTCCTTTGCAAAATCCAAAACTTTTCATATTCTCAATATCGTACATTGTTCTTTGTCTCAATCTTTGCGATTCCACTAGCCCCAGCGTCGGCGCAACTTCTTTAAGTTCATTTTCAATTAGTTTTATTGCAGTTTCCATTTGGTCTTCACTCGTTACAAAATGTCTTGCCGGAAACAAATAATAATGATCTAGCTTTTGAATTACTTCGCCTGTATTCTTGTCGATAATAACAATTCTTTCAATTTCATTTCCAAAAAGTTCTATTCTCAGAATATCTTTTTCATATCCAGGAATAATATCAATTGTATCACCTTTTACTCTGAACCTTCCAGACATTAACTCCAGATCATTTCGTTCATATTGCATTGTCAAAAGTTTTTCCATTAAGTGCATTCTGTTCATTTTATCTCTTACACCCAAATCAATTCCATGCTTTGCAAAATTAGCAGGATTACCCAGGCTGTAAATGCAGGAAACAGATGCAACTACAATAACATCGTCTCTGCTGACCAGCGACGCTGCTGTACTAAGCCTCATTCTCTCAATTAATGGATTTATTTGAGAATCTTTTTCTATATACTGATCTTTTTGCGGAAGATATGACTCCGGTTGATAATAATCATAAAATGAAATAAAATATTCTACTCTGTTTTCAGGGAAGAATTCTTTGAACTCTTTGTAAAGCTGCGCCGCTAAAGTTTTGTTGTGCGCGATTACTAAAGTTTTTTTATTAACATTTTTTATAACGTTTGCAATTGTAAAGGTCTTTCCTGATCCTGTAACTCCTAAAAGTGTTTGAAATTTCTCGCCGTTATTTATTCCGTCGGTTAACTCTTTTATCGCTTCTGGCTGCGATCCAGCAGGTTTAAACTGTGAAATTAATTTAAATCCCATTCTCAGGTAGTTTGTAACGATTTATTAAATCTTTTTGCCTTAATAATCTTTGATAACTTACTGCAAATCTATGCGCTTCATCTCTTATCGCCTGCAAAAGCTGCAGCCCTTTATTTTTTCTATCAACTATAATCGGATCTTTTTTGCCTTCAACATATATTTCTTCAAACTTTTTTGCCAGTGAAATTACTTTAATATTCATCTTTAATTCTTTTAGCACTTCCAGGGCCGCACTAAGTTGCCCCTTACCACCGTCGATAACTATTAGGTCAGGATTTTTAAGACTATTCTTTAAGCTTCCCGCATATCTTCTTCTTATTACTTCTTTCATTGCTAAATAATCATCTGCAAAAGTTTCTTCTCTTATTCTGAACCTTCTATAATTTGATTTATTAGCTAAACCGTTTTGGAAAGAAACCATTGACGCAACTGTGTTTGTTCCACCCAAATGCGAAATGTCAAAACATTCAATGTTCCTTGGGAGCTTTTCCATTTCCAGAATCTTTTGCAGTTGCAGCATATGTTCACTTCCGACGAAAAATGTTGTCTTAACGTTGTGCAGCGCCAAATCCAAAAGGTCTTTTTTGCTTCCTTTTTTAGGAATAATTATTGAGACTTTTCTTTTTGACTTTTTTGTTAAATATTCTTCAAGCGCCTTGTCAACTTCTTTTGGAACAATTACTTCCTGCGGAATTGGTGCATCATCATAATATTGAAGTAAAAAATCACTTAGAAAATTCTTGTAATACGCAAAATTGTATTCTTGCTTTTCTTCCAGAACTCCTTTTCTTATCGAGAACAACAACAGATACACTTCAGAAGAGATTACAATATAATTAATGATATGCGCGTCAACCGCTCTTGTCATTTCCATAATTTGTTTTTGTTTTAAAGTTTTGAGTGCATTGATTTGATTTCTTAAGACCATTGAATATTCATAATAGGTTTTGCGGGAAGATTCTTTCATTTGCCCCTCTAAATCTTTCAAAAGTCCGTCGACATTTCCCTTCAGAATTTCTCTTGCAGCATTAATTCTTTTTTTATAACTTTCTTTGTCAATTATTTTTCTCATTCTTGGCGAAGGTTTTTTAGTTAATACTCTGAAGTTTCTGGTTAAAACATCCATTACTAATTTTCTCACCGCGCCAGACACAAACGGGCCGTAATACTCTCCTTTTTCTTCCCTTTTCCTAACGACCTCAATCCACGGATAATCTCCGCCATGAATAAAAATGTAAGCATATCTTCTTGAATCTTTAAGGTCAATGTTGTATTCAGGATAATATTTTTTTATTAAATTATTTTCTAAAAGAAGCGCTTCAACTTCGGTTTTTGTCAAAATAAAGTCTATTTCTTTTATTCTCTCGACGAGTTGTTTTGTTCTTTCAATCTGGCCCTGTTTATGAAAATAATTTCCGACTCGTTTCTTTAGGTTTTTGGCTTTGCCTACATAAATCACTTTTCCTTTCTCGTCTTTAAACAAATAGCATCCACTGCCTTGCGGTATAAAATTTATATCCTTGACTTCGACCATTTTACCTATTAATTTTTATTTTTTAACAAAGGCTCCAAAAATTTGGCAGTATGACTCTTTTTATTCTTAATGATTTCTTCAGGAGTGCCTTCGGCGACGATTTCTCCTCCACCATCTCCTCCTTCAGGACCCAAGTCAATTATATTGTCTGCACACTTTATGACTTCCAGATTATGTTCTATTACAAGCACAGTATTTCCCTTGTCAACTAACCCTTGCAAGACTTCGAGTAGTTTACTGATATCATGGAAATGAAGACCAGTTGTAGGTTCATCCAAAAGATAAATTGTTTTTCCCGTTCCTCTTTTTGCCAGTTCTTTAGTCAATTTTATTCTTTGCGCCTCTCCTCCTGAAAGAGTTGTTGCGCTTTGTCCTAGTTTAATATAACCTAATCCCACATCGACAAGTGTCGACAATTTTCTATTTATCGATGGAATTGACTCAAATAATTTCAGCGCTTCTTCTACACTCATTTCAAGCACGTCTGCAATAGTTTTGTCTCTCTTGCTAATCTGCTGTTCCACAATAACGGGGACGGCACATTTACGAAGATTCTCAGCGGTCCGCAGTCCACAGACTTGTTTCGTTCGCGCGTCGGCGCCTGGGGGGACTACGACAAGGACGGATTCCAGGACCTCGTTGTGGCCAACTC
>CAZFDH010000045.1:0-5541 GCA_964518155.1 Candidatus Woesearchaeota archaeon | reverse complement strand
ATAAAACCATGCCAGATTCAAAATTGAACCTGAAGTTGTTATCGGATAAACAACAGAGTTTTCTTTTAACGCTTTGATTAAATTATAATTGTAAATCTCTTTTCCGCCCTTATTCTTAGAGCATGATCGAGTGATGTAAAGAATCTTGTTTTTCATTTTATCAAGACAATCATCGTCTCTCGAAATTTATCTCCAAAGATGAAACACAAATTGTTCACAAATCTATTTTTTATAGTGGGTTTTAGCAAGGGATAATCTGTGAAGGAGATCTCTTTAATTTTAAGATTATATCTTTCTAATAGTTGTTTAAGGACTTGTGGAGAATACCACAAGGTATGTTCATCATTAACATTTGGATCATTAGTAAAATCTTTTAAAATATAAAAAAATCTTCCGAGACTAAACGCATTTGGAGTAGTTATGATTAATATTCCATCTTTCTTTAAGTGCTTCTTACAACTTTCTAAAAATAATCCTGGATTACTTAGATGTTCAATTAATTCTCCTGCAAAGATTACATCAAATTTTTTGTTAAACTTAAAATTCTCTGCACTTTGACAATAAACATCATATCCTTGTTTTTTTAAGATATCAACATCTTTCTTCAAGATATCAATTCCAGTAACATGATTGGCATTTTGTTTTAAGAAATCGTGAACCCAAATTCTTTCTTTATGTTTTCTGTTTATATCATGTTCAACACAACCAATATCAAGAACATCTTTATCTTTGATATGAGGATAAATTGTTTTCAAAACCCCGTCGTGAGAGTAATCAATTTTATTCATATTCATACTCCTACAGCTAGTTCGATCTTTTTAATTCTATATTGAATGTCCTCGAGATGCTTACGGTTAATTGCAATTATATCCGATATGAATCCAAGCAGAATCGACATGCCTCCGAAGGTCATTAGAAGAAGGCCGAGGAGAAGGGATTGAATATGATCGCCTGCCGCTTGAATTATGTATGACAAATAAAGGAACCGAACCATCGGGATTAATCCAATAAGAATTAGTGCGAGTCCCAAATAACTGAAAAACCTTAAAGAATTGTAAAGCAAAGTGCTCCTTACGATAGTCGTCCCGCTTTTCTTTATGTGGCTGTAAACCGAACTTATCAATTTTGAATGGCCGTTCCTCTTTCTGAATTCTACTTCTACTTCAACGACTTTCAACTTTTTATGCGTTGCCTGAATCAAGGTTTCATGAGTGTAAGTATGCTTGGAAGTGACGAAAAGCTTCAAAGCCGCTTCTTTAGAATAAGCTCTGAATCCCGAGCTTGCATCTTTAAGCGGATAGCCGGCAGAAATTTTTACAACTTTAGAACCGATGATATTTCCATACTTTTTTGAAAAAGCCATATGGTTTAATTTTTCAACCTGACGATTTCCTGAAACAATGTCCGCCTTCCCTTCTAAAATAGGAAGTATAAGTTTAGGAATTTCCTCTTGATTATATTGAAAATCTGCGTCGGTGTTCACGATTATGTCAGCTTTTAATTTCAGCGCTTCGTTCAAACCTTTCTGAAAACTGTAAGCAAGTCCGCGGTTGACAGTATTCTTCAAAACATAATCCGCTCCTGCGGATTTTGCGGCTTTGACTGTGTCGTCTGTGCTTCCATCGTCAATTACAAGAACTTCGACGGTCTCAACTCCTTGGATCGTTCTTGGAATTTCTTTTATGACGCTTCCTATAGTTTCTTCTTCGTTAAAAGCAGGAATCATAACCACAACTTTTATTTTATCTCTTTTCATTTTACACCTTGTTTAGACTTTTATCAGCACTGCGATTATAAACTTTGTTGCTCTCAATTATCGATAATTTATGATATATAACTAAAGTATAGGTTGTATATAATTTTGAGGGGGAAAACTTATTTTTTAATTTGGTTCGCTTCGCTCATAATCCTTTGCTCAAATTCTGCTTCGCTTGAATTTTCGCATTAACAATTTTAGTGTGGAAAATCTTGACAAAGTCTGATTTGGAGCAATCAATCTTGAGCAACTGTTGCGAACAATTATTTATGGATTATCTTAATATCGAAACTATTAAATATCTGCCGCAATACAATACTGTATGGAAATTGAATGCAGGTTTTCTTACAGCGATCTTGATGACAGTTTAATGGTATCTTGGAGAGAAGAGAACGAAAACATTAGAGAAAACTTTCAAGTTGGAGAAATAATCTTTAGTCTTACTGGAAGAGGCAAAATAGTTGGAATGCAAATCAGAGAATTAACAAATCTCCTCTTAGAAAGAGGAATTGATGAAAAGATAATATCAAAATTAGATAAGATTAATGCAGTCATAATAAAAAAAGATAATGCTCTTTATCTTGGATTAGCCTTATTCGGGAAGGAAATGGAAAAAGTGATGGTTCCGATAGGATTATTACCTGTTCCGCAAGTAGCTAAATAAATTTGTTAAAATAATTTTTTCTCAGGCTTTTTTCAAATCGTTTGTAACTCTTATTGGCATGAAAACCATTAATTATCATTGGTGGAATTACATCTATAACTAGCGAGATAACGGCAAATGTTCCATCTTCTAGCTCGTAGAATAGACCATAATATCTTTTTCCTCTTTCATTCTCTCTTAATTGAATTGACCTAATCAAACCAAATTGAGGATAAATTTTTCTTAAAAAATCAATATTGGTTAATTTTTCCATTACTGAGAACTCAAAATGAGAATGTTTTCTTAAATCATCAAAGTCAAAAATGCGAACTTTCTCCAAGATCTTTTCTATTTCCTCTCTTTTTGTGATTATTGAGATTATTTCATTTTTCACTTATTAGGTTATAGATTAAACTATTAAAACTTTCACGAAAATGGAAGCCTTATCATAATTTTGTCATTACTATAAACAAGTACTAAAAACCAAAAGAGTATATATTTGATTTACCTCGGTAAATTATGGAAAAAAGAGTTAATAAAAACAATTTGCACCTAGAACGCAAAAGAGAAAAGAAAGAAAAAGTAAAAGAGAAGAAGAAGTCCGAAATAGTTCTAAGTGATGATGTTTATGCTTATTAATTGTTTAGCAATTGAAGAAAATGTTCTCTTAAGGAGATTATTTTATTAATCACCTCTTTTGCCTCGGCAAGTGAAATGTCTTTCCCATAATAGTTTAGATCATTTCTTATTTTTCTAACTTCATCAAATTCCTGGGCTTTATCTGACTGGCGTAATATTTCTTGAATGAATGGAACGAAACAGTCATGATTGTAAATTTTGAATTGATTTTTCAAACTTAATGCCTCCAAGATCTCTCTCAAAGAGTCATATGCCAAGGATAATTTAGAAACAGCAGTAACTTCATCAAGATTTAATTTGGATTGAGAATTTAACTTGTTTAAGCTAGTTTTCTTTAATGATTCGATTAAGTCTAAATCAATACTTACTTCTTTAACAATACGCCGTTTATTACATTCTATCCAGTCCATTTTAGTCTGCCTTCCAATAAAAAGCCATTAGCAATATTATTTGCAAGATCTTTATTGTCGACATCTTCGAAAGAACTAAACCAGAAAATCTGAATTTTTCTTTTTAATTTCTTTTCAAAATCCAACGACTTTAAATCAGGTTTAGGGGAAAATACTGCTAAGTCAACGTCAGAATCAATCTTTGCTTCAGCTTTTGAAAGAGAACCAAATAGAACAATAGTAGGAGAAGTTAAGGTTTTTCTTAAATAGTTTGTCAGTTCACTTAGTCTATATCTCCAGTATATTCTTGAAAGATCAACAAAGATTTTATTTTCCTTATTTGCATAATAAAAAATATAATTTCTATCTTTTTCCATTAAAAGTAATCCTTCTTTTGCAAATCCTTCTAGAGTTTTTGAAGCGGTTGGAGGAGAGATCTTCATAATACGGGCGTATTCCCTTACATTTATTCTTCTATAGCAATCTTCGAAAAAGGGTCTTAAATCGTTAATAATATTTAACATATGTTAATAATATTTAACAATGTATATAAATCTTTCTTTCATGTCAAAAGAAGCAGATAACACAAACCCGACGATAAATCAGAAACTTTTAGCAACTAAATAGTAATTCTCCTCGACAAATTCACTACTTTTCATCAGTGAGAAGCGTTTATATAGAAGACCGACGTAAAAAAACTATTAAAAGAGGAAAAATGGAAATTAATACTAAGTTTTCAGCGATTTTAGTAAGTGTTCTTGTAATAGGAAGTTTGTATTTAATCGGAGGGGTGGACGCGTTCAATATAGACTTGGATGCGCTGGACCACGACGTTGTAATCGGATCAATAGTTAATTTTGTCGCAAATATTCAAGTTGATGAAGGTGAAGAAGTTGAGATTGATTATCTAGTTCTTGATTTGGACGGGCCGGTCAGCATTTCATGCACGTTTTTGCCTGACGGAACAAAAATAACAAGCTGTAACGGAATAAATATTGAAAAAATATCAGGAGATTACGGATACGGTTATGGTTATGGAGTAAGCGGAACAAACTTAACTTACAATATTACAATTGAAAGCGGGCAATTTCCATTTGGAAACTATCAAAGCAGGTTGTTTATCTTATCCAGCAGTGAACAATTCTCAACAGAAGGGCCGGAAATAATTATAAGAAATCAGGAAGCAAATTTGGAAAGATGCTCAGTAAGAGCAGAAGATGGAATGGGAACAGTTGAAGGAATGAACTTAAGCGGAAAAAGCAAACTTAATTTTAACATACCTGCAAGCGAAGCAACAAGCGGACAAGGATCCTTAACAATTCAGGCAGGAAGCAAGAGATTCAGTTACGGGTTTGATATACTTGACGTGCTTTCAAACAGCGCGACAAACTCAACAATACTAGTTGAAGGAGAATATAGATTAAACAGAAATACAAAAGTAACCGAAAAGGCAACAATCACAATTGATAAGAAAAACAACAAAGTTTCGGTTGTTGGAAAAGATTTTTCTTTCAAAAATATGGATGTCAGCCTCATACAAGGATGCAGATAAACGGTTTAGTCATCAAAAGAAAGTAACTACAAAAAATATATTCTCCGACGGCAAAATGCTTATAAACAGGTCCGTGTTACCGATAGAATGGTAACGAAAAAAAGCGGATTAGCAGTTTTATTGATCGCAATCTTTTTGATAAACTCGGTTTATGTTTCAGCAATTTCCGCATCAATCGGGAATGCGCGAATGGTTCTTTATCCAGAAGTAAACGGCTGGACAACAACAAAAATTGACAAGACAATATATACAAGAAATGTAAACAACCAATCAGTTAATGTAACTTTAATGATTGATTCTGACAGTGATCCTATTTTAGAAATAATTGATGAAAGCTTCATCTTACAACCTGGAGAAGAAAAAGACGCTAAGTTCGTCGTGTAGGTGAAAGAAGAGGGGACCTATGAAGGAAAAATAAATGTGTTCTTCACTCCTACCGAAGGAAAAGAATCCGGAGTCGTTTTAAGTTCAACAATTATTGTTGTCGCTAAAAAAGATCAAAGCGAAATGAACACGGTTAATCAAGACAGTGAAGAACAAATTCCTTTGATGGGCAAGTTAG
>CAZFDH010000044.1:0-6133 GCA_964518155.1 Candidatus Woesearchaeota archaeon | reverse complement strand
GCGATGGAGAATTTATCCTGTCCTGTACCATTGAAGGCGAGCGATTTACAAACTCATTAAATCCTTTATTTTATCTTAAAGATTATGATGAGGTTGGATTAGAATATTTAGGATTTGAAGTAAATAGAGGTTATTCAACTTATAATTATAAAATAAAACTGAATGAAAACAACGAAGGAATCAACAAAATCGGATGTATGCTGATTAACAATTTGTATGGAACAGATTTAACCAAAGCTAAACCTTATCCTAAAAAATTCTTGGTTGAAAAAGAAGTCAAATTTAATCTTGAAGGAGAAGAAGAAACTGAATTTGCAATCGAAAAATATTTGGATGGATTTAATTTGCCGACAGATATAGAATTTTTCCAGAATTATACATTTGTCTCAGAAAAAGAAGGGAAAATAAAAGTCTTGATAGGAGAGGAACTTAAAGGAACGATAGACGTCTCAGATCATGTTAATGATTATTGGGACAGAGGACTTTTAGCAATTGAACTTGATCCAGATTTTGAAGAAAATAATTATTTGTATTTGCTTTACACTTATGAAAATGATGCAAGCGATTATGAAGGAGATAAGACTAACAGACTAACAAGAATTACAGTTGACTTTGAAAATTTAGATTCTCTAAACCCATCTGAAAGACCTATTTTAGGTAGAATAACAACACCGCTTTCAGAAACAAAAACAATGTGCAGAGAAAATACAGACTGCATTTTCATTAGCAGCCAAAGCCATGCAATTGCAGATATGGTTTTTGACGAAGACGGAAATTTGTTTGTTTCAACAGGAGATGGATCAAGATTTGATGGAGTTGATCCTAATGCATTGAAAAGTCTGAATGTAAATTGGTTAACAGGAAAAGTTTTGCATATTGATAAAGAAGGAAGAGGACTTGAAACAAATCCATTTTATGACGGAAATCCATACTCTGTTAAATCAAAAGTTTATGCTTACGGATTAAGAAATCCGTTCCGATTAACTATTAACGACGGAGAACTATATTTATCTGAAGTAGGATGGGGCGAATGGGAAGAAGTTAATTATGTGCAAGCCGGCGCAAATTTCGGATGGCCTTGCTATGAAGGAGAATTCAAGCAAAATGGTTATGCAACAGACGAAAGAACAAAAGAATTTTGCGAGCAAATTTATGAAGAAGGAAATGACGTGAAACCGATTTACAGTTATTCGCATGAAGGATCAGGATCAGCAGTAATTGGCGGAACATTCTATAAAGGAGATTATATTTTTGCTGACGTCTCCAAAGGATTTGTTGCAAGATTAATATTTGATGATGGCGAAGTAGAAGGGGCGGAAAAAATTTATGAAGGTCTTGAAGGAATTGTAAAAGTATTTTCTTTCCCTAACGGAGAAATTGGACTTGTTTCAATTTACGACGGCAGAATTTTGAAGCTTAGAGATGACAGCGTTGATTTGGAGATACCTCAAGATGCATCATGTTACTGGTCTCCAGAATTTGGCAGCGCTAAAGATTTATCTAAATCAGTAAAAAGAGGAGAATACGATTATTATGGATGGGCTAAACACAACGGGCTTGCGAACATAACTTTTGTCGGGAATGACACTGACGCCGAAGTGAATTATATTGATGAAAGATTGCTTTGTAGATGGGGGCAGTGGTATTCATCTGTTAATGAGTGGGAATATTATGAATATGGTGAAGAAAGAGATTGGGGAATTTTCATTGTAACTGAAGATACTATTTTAGATAATTGGAGAATTGTAGATGATAATTTCTGGGGCAAAAAATGGTTTAGTGTTTATATGCTTGAAGATGGAAATGATGGGAGTCCAGTGAAGAAAAAATCTAGTTCTTCTGGCGACGGTGACTTAGGAAGAATAGAATATTTAAGACAAGAAGGACAATTTGTTTATCAAGATCAAGTTAGTGAAGTTTCAACACAAAGTTCAGTAATAAGAATTGAAAACGAGCAAGTCAAATCAAGTGGAATGAATTATTTGGTTTGGATCTTTGGAGCACTAGTTTTATTAATGATTTTATTGATAATTATTGTTGGGTTGAGAAGGGCGTAAGTCTTAAATACCCTCTGGAAATCATATTTCTGTAGACTAGGTTGGCGGGATAGCTCTCCGCCGTATGCAAATGAGCTTTAGGCAAACTACGAGTGGGACGTGATGAGCGAGTCAAAAGTCTTTATTTGGACGTTGACGCTTTGTCCGTTTTGATCTTGTAGTTGCGAAATGGGTCAGGCCTTGATCGGAGCAGCCCTAAACAGCTATTAAGATGCTTAGCGGGTCGCAGAGCCGAGAAAAAATAAAGGTAGCTTTCTGATGACCTTTGAGCAACCCACTTGGTCTACACTAAAGCAATAAAATTCTTAAACTGTTTTGTATTCTGTAAAATATGAGAGGAACAGTCGCATTTATTCTTGGATTGTTGTTAGCAGTGGGAATTGTAATTGCGCTAAACGCAAGCTCTGAAAGCAAAGTTGACTTGAATGAGAAATTTTCTTTAACCGGGGAAGTTATTGAATTTGGAAAATATAATGAGCCAAGTTATGAAGAAGTTCTACAAAAATTCCAAGAATATTATTTAGAAAACCTTGACAAGAACAAAAAAGTTTATTTTGTATTTGGCAACGAACAGCAAATTGAACTCTCGACTTATGAAGAAATGACAAGAGGCAATGTCAACCTTAATGTTGGGGGGGAACAACAAAGATATTTTGTAAAAGAAAACGAATACGCAGTTTCAAAGATATTTCCTAAGGAAGACAAATTAGTAATAACTATAAATACTAAAGAATATTCATTTAAATTAAAAGAGGATGAAAACGTGTATTTCATAATAAGCGAGGATGGTGTATTGGAATAATAGAGGTCAGTTTTATTTAATCGCAGCGATAGTAATAATTGCGATAATAATTGGATTTGCGGCAGTGTCTAATTCAGCGCGAAAACTAGACCAAACGCGGGTTTACGATTTAGGAGAAGAACTTGGGATTGAAGGTGAACAGGTTCTTGATTATGGACTGGTAACTAATGATTTTAAAATTGAAGATTTCACTTCAAGATTTGCTGATTATGCAGAAGAAGAAAAAACAAATATTCTTTTTATTTTTGGTGATGATCAGGGAAAGATAAGGGTTAGAACATATGAAGAACTTGTCGTTGGGAGCATTGGAATCGGAACAACGAAAACAAATATTACTAGAACTGGAAGAGTTGATGAGATTATTGACCCCGATTTACTTGAGGACGATATAGTTACAATTAAGTTCGGAGAAACTAATTATGATTTTGAACTTAAACCAGATCAAACATTTTATTTTATAATTTATAAAAAAGGCGAAGGGGAAGATTATGTTTCAAGGAGATAAGAAAGGTATCAGCACGATGATTAGTTATGTTCTCCTCATTTCAATAGTAATTGGAATAAGTGCGGGCGTTTACATTTTTATGAAATCGTTCGTCCCTCAAGATAAAACAGAATGTCCGGAAGAAACATCAATAGCAATTGAAGAGTTAAGCTGCGACGAAGGAGCAGTTGAGAATAATATTAATGTAAAGGTAACTAATAACGGAAAATTCAGCATCGGGGGATATTTCATACGGGTTGGTGATCAGCCAGAGCAACAAATTGCAACAATTGACATTTCGGAATATGGAGGAGGAAGCGGAGGAGTTGTTTTCATTAGCGAGGGAGATATTGGTTCATCAAACGCGTTAAGTCCTGGAAGAAGCAGCAGTAGAACGTTTTCAGTTCCAACATCGGTAGCTTCGAATATATATTTATTAGAAATAATACCGATACGGTATGATGAAGAAGATAATAAACTTAGAAGTACTGTCTGCGGAGAGGCAAAGATAAGTGAAAAAGTTGAGTGCACAATCGGAGGAGCATAAAGATTTTAAATAAAATACGCTTGAGATGAAAATGAAAAAGAATCTAATGAAAAGGGGAATATCTCCAGTCATTGCGACAATTCTTCTAATTGCAATGGTTGTAGCAATTGCTTTAATCATCTTTTTATGGTTCAAAAATTTTCAGGGTGAAACCATCACCAAATTCGGTGACGAGAACATTCAGCTTGCTTGCAATGACGTCAAACTAGAAGTTAGATATTCTGGTGGAAATCTCTATATTGATAATTTAGGAGATGTTCCAATTTACAAAATGAATGTAAGGACTTCAGGAACATCAAGAGAAGAATTCGAATTAAATGATTTCGATGGACTTGCGCAAGGAAAATCTTATGTTGGAACTCTACCTAGCAGCGTGAACGGAGAAATAACTCTAATTCCCGTTTTGCTCGGCAGAAGCGGAAGTGAAGGAGATGCAACTCACTCTTGCGAAAATCAGGGATATAAAATAACGGTTTAAAATGAAAAAGAGAGGTCTTTCAGCAGTTGTCAGCACATTAATCTTAGTGGCTTTAGCTATAGCAACGATAGCGATTGTATGGTTTGTGGTAAATAATATCGTCCGAGAAAATACTGATCAATCAGCATCGTGTTTTGAAGCGCTTGGAAAAGTAAAAATCAATGATGAATACACTTGTTATAACAGAAATGACAATACTTTGCAAATATCCATTGATGTTGAAGATGCAGATATTGAAGAAATAAGAATTTCTTTTTCAGACATTCAAAGCACAAAAACTATAGATGTTTTGTCAAGTCCGCAATTGATCGACGGTGTTGAAATGTACGGTGGAGAACAATCAGTAAAAATCCCGGATAAAAACTCCGGTTTGACATACTCAATAAACCTTACAAAGTTTGGAGTAAATGGAGTTGATTCGGCAAAAGTCGCTCCTTCTGTGAATGGGAAAAGCTGTGAAGTTTCTGATGAATTAAACAGAATAGATTCGTGCGGTGTGCTCGCTGATTGAAAGTTATTTAAATTAAGTTTTCTATAGTTTAACATGAAAAGGGTGAACAGAGGACAAGTTTGGGTTGAAACAGTTATCTATACGCTGATTGCCTTGGCTATGATTGCTGCAGTTCTGGCTTTTGCAAGACCAAAGATCGAAGAATTGCAAGACAAAGCAAGAACTGATCAGGCTCTGGAAATTATGAATCAAATAGATGCGACAATTCTTTCAATAGTTCAAGGCGGACCTGGAAACCGACGGCAACTTTTAATTGAGTTGAATAAAGGAAATATAATAATTGATTCCGAAAACGAAGAAGTCTATTTTGAAATGGAAAGCAAGAATGTTTATAGTGAACCTGGAAAAAATGTTGAAGTAGGAAATATAATTGCTAGAACAGAAACTCAAAACAACAGAATAAATATTGTAACGCTTACCAATGATTATTCGAATTATAATGTAACGTTTGAAGGCCTTGAGCAGCAAGGGAAGTTAACGCAAGCATCAACACCTTACAAACTATTCATCTCGAACAGAGGAAAAGTTGCAGGAGCAAATAAGACTCAAATTGACTTCGAGATTAGTTAAATTTAAAATTATAATTGAATATATATTTTAGAAAATGTTTTCAAAAAAGCAATCATCACTTCAAATAATGGATTATCAAAGGCCGGACATAGATTTTAGTCCGCAAGTTCCTCCTCTAAAAAAACCTGCAAACAAATCAGACATTAATGTTCGCTACAGTTTAATTGCGCCATTTGCATTTGCACATTTATATTGGGACGGAAAAATTTCAGAGGTTGTTTATGAAGTTGAAGAACCTGTGTTAACCGAAGAAGAAAAAGCGTTCAGGAAAGAAATCGTTTCTGCAATGAGAGAAATGGTAAATTACGACGCTGTTGTGGAAAAGAATAATGAATCTCTTTTGAACTATATCGACAAACGATTCAAACTCTTAGCGATTGAATTCGGTTTTAACATAGAGTATGAATCTTACAGGAAGATTTTCTACTATCTTTGCAGGGATTTTATGGGGTTCAATGAAGTTGAGCCGCTTTTGAGAGATTATTTTGTGGAAGATATCGAATGCAATGGTGCAGACAGCCCAATTTATATCGTCCATAGAAAGTTTAGGAATATGAGAACAAATGTTATTTTCAAAGATATCGAGAAACTTGCCAGCTTCGTCGAGAAATTGGCGCAGAGAAGTGGAAAATATATTTCATATGCAAATCCGATTTTGGATGCAAGTCTTAAAGACGGAAGCAG
>CAZFDH010000043.1:0-6466 GCA_964518155.1 Candidatus Woesearchaeota archaeon | reverse complement strand
CATAGGAGTTTTGAGACTTTTCAAAACATTGAGCTGCTTGAATATCTTGAGACAAATAAGATAAATGCAAGACTAATTGAGTTGCCAATTAATGATGATTACCACCTAGGAATTGTTTTGGGCAATGATGGAAGATTAGTTATTAAAAAACTCATCATGCGTAGAACAAAAGCATCAATAGAATTACCAATTATTGAAATGAAACATAGTTTAAATAAAATAACTGGAATGGGTGAAGGAGATTCTGTAAGACCATGGCGTCAAAGTTTAGAGTTAATGGCGGGAGGGTACAGAACTTTCCAAGAGTTCGTCAACGCAACGGCAAATGGAAGAAGATAAAATTGACGATCGAGCAAAAGAAGAAATTGGTTATTACAGCGGAGTGCTTCAAAGTTTAGTTGAACAAAGAAATGATTGCGTTAAGAAAATAAAAGAAATTGATGAAAGAATTGAAAATTATAAAAAGAAGCTTGCAGATCTAGGAGTTAAGGCGGAACTGGAAGATAAAAGTGAGTGAATTATTTTTTGTTGGTGAGTCCCCTATTCATGGAAAAGGGGTTTTTGCAAAAAGAGATATTTCTAAAGGAGAAACAATTTGCTTCATGCGAGGTGAAAGTATTGATACCTTAGAAGTTCAAAGAAGATATGAATCAGGAGAAGAAAGAGAAAGTGATCCGCTACAAGTTGGGGAGAAAGAATATTTAGATTTGGAAGAGCCATATGTTTTCATCAATCATTCATGTTCTCCGAATGCATACATGAACGGGAAGAATGAATTGAAAGCTCTTAAAGAAATAAAAAAAGGAGAAGAAATAACTTACGATTATTCGTTGACCGAATGGACAGATGATTCTTTGTGGGGAGACGAGTATGAAGAAGTTTGGACAATGGAATGTGGTTGCGGTTCTAAAGAATGTAGAGGTGTGGTTACTGAATTTGATTATTTGCCTAAAGAATTAATTGAAAAACATTTGGAGGACGGAGATGTTCAAGATTTTATCAAAAGGAAGGCGAAAGGTTTGGGTTATGTGTGATGAGTTCAAATCAGAATATTTATAAGTAATTTTATTTCTTAATTAGTATACATCATGCGGGTGTGCCGGAGTGGTCAAACGGGCTGCCTTTAAGCGGCAGTAGCTTAGTGCTTGCGAAGGTTCGAACCCTTTCACCCGCAGTTGG
This sequence comes from Candidatus Woesearchaeota archaeon, assembly GCA_964518155.1. Taxonomy (GTDB): domain Archaea; phylum Nanobdellota; class Nanobdellia; order Pacearchaeales; family GW2011-AR1; genus JAUSKC01. The sequence continues at coordinate 5,287 of CAZFDH010000043.1, read as the reverse complement.
TTCGAACAGAAAAATTTGTTTCACAAATTTCTCAAAGGATCGAACCCTTCAGGTCGCAGTTAAAAATAATTTCTAAGAAAAATAAAAATAGTTCTCTATAACAATATAATATTTATAGTAGGAGGTGTTGTTCAATTTATGGTAGAAAAATCTTATTCTTTGTTGAGAAAATTTAACAGATATATCGGACTAGGTGCGTTGGCATTGATGCAAATTAATTTTGGTTGTTCTACATTGAAAGTCGCCGAATCTCCCAAACTGTTTAACGGAACAAATATTAGTGAAAAATCGACGCAGATTTTAAACTCTGAACAAGAATCTTTGAATGCAAACCAGGTTTATTTAGACCGGCCAGAGATGTATGAAAATAATTTTCAGGTTGACACAATTGGCGATATTGGAATAATCAAATACCATACGAGAAATTTAGATCCGCTTGTCTTGAAAGGAGTTCTTGAAGAACAACTTGAAGGATATGTTGAAAAAATAAGTGTTGTTCCTGAAACAAATCAGGTTGTAATGCGTATCGGAAAAAATTCTGGATTGGAAGAAAAAATTAGAGAAATTATCACTGGAATTGACATTGCTCCCCCGCAAGTTATGATTGATATGAGAATCATAAGAGTTTTTGCAGATTATACTAAAGATATTAGTTCATATTTGAAGGTGCAGCCGAGAGCTGGAGAGGATGGGATTTATCCTAGTTTGCTTTCAGATATTCCAGGGGCAAAATTAAGAGTGCCGGAAAGAGTTGCAGAAAATGGTCTTGGAGTTCAATATGGAATTATTGGAGAACTTGGAAGATATGAACTAATTGCTAAACTTGATCAACTCCAAAGCCAAGGAGTAGTTCATGATTTGGCTCATCCAACTTTAACAGTTTCAAATGGGAAAAAGGCTACAATCGAACTTAAACAAGAACTTCCATACAAAGATGAAGTATTTCAGGGAGGAGCATTATTAGCGCTTACAAAGTATAAAGATGTGATAAATGCCTTAACAGTTACGCCAAAAGTCCGAGATAACAAAATCATTTCTCTTAATCTTGACGCAAGTACGGGTTCATTTAATCCAACCGGAGTTCTACAAGTTCCCGGAATAACTCAAAGAAAAGTTACGATTGAAGAAGTACAGTTAAGAGAGGGTGAAACGCTTGTAGTGGGAGGATTTCAGATAGATCATGAACTGGGAGTTGAAAGAAAAGACACTTGGATGAGTAAAATTCCAGGAATAAGTTATTTATTCCCTAAAGGACAGGATGAAGAAATGAGTAATAATCAAATATATTTTATAGCAACGCCAATAAGAATAGATGTGAATCAAGGGAATGTTGAAGAGGATAAAAGTGATCTTAAAAAGAAAGTAAGATTTGTTTATCCTGAAAGTGAGTTAGAGCAGCGCCTTTTTGATGGAGATTATTAGTTCTAGGAAAAGTAAAACCACTCAGGTCGCAGTACTTATAGAATATAATTTCATTTCTTTATTTTAGAAAAATCTAACTTCATAAATATCATTTCCTCGCCAGTCTGTGGATGCTCTGATTCTTTAGTAATATGAAATCCTCGCTTTTTGTATAAAGCCATTGCATCCTCAATATCAGTGTTGTAGGAAGTATAAAGTTTAAGGTATCTTTTACCTCGCTTCTTTGAGAGATCTATTACATAATCTAACAATTTTGATCCGTAACCTTTTCCCCTATATTTGTTGTCTACACAATACCATGCGATCCAATCAGAGTCTTCTTCATCTACATCAATAGTGTAAATTCCAGTAATCCCGATAATTTCTCCAGTCTTTTCATCAATCCCTAAATAATATTTACAAGAAGTACATACACTTGAATCATCTATTTTTTCATCCATATGATCTTTCAGACTTAATGGAAGCCATTTTCCTGGATAGTCTAAGTCAGAAGGTTTTGAATGAAAAACATTTATTATTAGAGTTATCGCTTTATCGAGAGTTCTTTTGGAAAGTGGCTCTATCTTCATAAAATAACAAAATAAAAGTTATTATTAAATCTTATGAAAGCCTCCGGCGAGGATTGAACTCGCGACCCCAGCTTTACGAAAGCCGTACTCTACCACTGAGCTACAGAGGCGTTAGCCGAAATAGCTCGACTCGGAGAGTCCAAGGAAGAATTTCCTTGCATGAGCTATAGAGGCGTGATTTTATAAAATAAAAAGAGTTTTAATAAATATGGGAAAAAGAAGAAGTGTTTGGGGGCTGGTGTTTTTGGTCGTGCTGCTGATTGCAATTAATTACGGCTGGCTTGACGGTTGGCTTGTGAAGACTTTTGAAGAAGCAAACACAATTCATGTTGACCGAGTTATCGACGGAGATACAATTGAGTCCAATAAAAGTTCGATAAGGCTCTTAGGAATAAATACTCCTGAGAAAGGAGAAGAGTATTATTTAGAAGCAAAAGAATATCTGGAAGGAAGAATCTTGAATAAAAGTGTTCGACTGGAAGGAAATGAAAAAGATTTGTACGGAAGAAAATTGGCTTATGTGTTCTTTGAAGGTGAGAATATCAATTTAGAATTAATTGAAAACGGGCTTGCAAACCCTTACTTTCCAGAAGGAAAAGAAAGATATGCAAACGAATTTTATGGTGCGTGGGAAAATTGTGTTAAATCAGGCAATGCGAATTTATGCGAGAGATCAACAGATGAATGCGCTGCATGCATTGTCTTAGAAGAGTTTGATTACAAAAAAGAAGAAGTTGTTTTGAAAAACAGCTGCAGCTTTTCGTGTGATTTGAACGGCTGGGAAATAAAAGATGAAGGAAGGAAAAAATTCTTTTTTGATCATTTTGTCTTGAATGGAGGAAGAAAAGTTACGATTGCGACTGGAGAAGGAGAAAATAGTGGTGAAAAACTTTTCTGGAGTGGGGAAGAATATGTTTGGACTGATTCTGGCGACAGCGTTTTTTTAAGAGATGAAAAGAACGATCTAATTCTTTTTTCCAACTATTAAAGAATAAAATAGATTTATCCCTTTATCAAGATGACAAAATTTTATCGACGTAAACAGGGGTTTTCATTGATTTCAAGTAACTACAAAAACTATATTCTCCGACGGCAAAATCCTTATAAAGAAGTTAGGGGTTGAACTAATATGGTGACAAAAAGAGATAGTCAAAACAGGTGTTTATCATATTCAATCAACCTATCATATTCAATCAAACTCAATATAGTTGAAAGGAGGTTAATTAAATGAAAAAAATGAGAAAAGCTTTAAGTTTTACACTTATGGCTATTCTGGTAATGTCTGTTCTGCCAACAATTTTAGCTGTTAGCATCGGTTCAGGAATCACACCAGATATTCAAACTGAGGACTTTGCTCCACAAGTTTGGCTATGTGACTCAAGAGTTGTCTATGATGACGCTACTGAACCAGGAAGAGTATCCATGGACGGCGAAGAGCTAGTTGAAAGAATCAACAACTATGCTTTCGAAGGTGAACAAATTCAATGGCAAGTTCTTGTTCTTGACAAGAACGGTATTGAAAAAGTAGAAGATGTTTTTGCTACAATCGGTGACTCCCAAGGTGAAGGAAACGATATTGAAGCAAACTGTGTTTTGGACGAAGTTCTAGACGCAAATGATGACATCTCACCTGCATGTAACGCAAGAATCCTTGAAGAGGAACTTGACGAGCCTGGATACGACAATGTTGCAGCTTACTACACATGTACTTTAACTGTTGAAACACCAATGTCCATGTACGGTGAATATTGGGTAACTGTTGAAGCTACAGACCTTGACGGATTAAGCGGAACAATGGATGAGAACGAATATTGGTTCTTCAACCCAGTTATTGCTTTAAGCATTGACGGGGATATGACATTCGAAGATGTTAGACCAGGAACACAATCCTACTCTGACACAATCTTAGTTGGTAACGATGCTGACGAAGGTTCAGGAGTAATGATGGATATGTTCATATCTGGAACTGACTTCTACGATTCATCCAGCAGTGGAGCTAAGTGCCCAACTTCCAACCAACTTGAGTTGGAGGCTTTCGACTACTATGTAGTTAACGGTGCTTACGGTTCTGATCAAGATGGTAGAAGTGACGCTGAAGGTTACAACCCAATAGAATACGGTATCGGATTCAACGATCCAAACCCATTCTACGGTAACAATGAAATCCTTCAAGCTGGACCAAATATCGGTGGATATTGGCCTGCTAACGTTTTAGCTCCTGGAGCTGAAATGGCAGTAACATTCAGATTAAGCTTACCAGAGCCATGTAACGGTGACTTCGACACTGGAAGTATTTACTTCTGGGGAGAAGCTATCTAAATCGGTTGTTTATTTTTTATTTTTTATTTCACTTTTTTCCTTAACGGAAATCATACTCAGCGAGGCGTATGCCCATCACAATCAAATTCAAAAACCAATAAAAATGACAAAGAAAAATATAATACACAAGGGAATGAAAGCGCTAGTTGCGACTTTACTAATTGTAAGTTTGGTTGCAGTTATATCTGCTGATCAAACAGTTTTGTTATGTTTAGGAAAAGGAGAAACTGTAAAATTCTCAGAATGTAATCCGAACATTCCGGACAGAACTTGTACAAGCGACGGAGGATGTAACTATTGTGTAACTCAAACAAATTCAGGGATAAATTGTCCTGCTAGCATTAATGCTTGCAACTCTGCAGGATTAAGCTGTACATATGAAGGAGGAGAAGGAACAATTGACTCAGAGCCTCCAGTGATGACTATAACAAATCCGATTGAGGGAGAGATTTACAATTCAAGAAGTGTTCCTTTAAACGTTCAACTTGATGAACAAGGAGATATTTATTATCAAGATTTAAGCGACGGAAGATGGACAAGAATTTGCTCCAGATGCAGCGGAGAAAACAGAGCAAGATCATTTAGCGAAGGACTAAACAATTTAATGTTCAAAGCAACTGACTCTTCAGGAAATGCAGTTTACAAAAATTTAAGTTTCTATGTGGACTCGAAAGCTCCAAGCATAAAATCAACAGAACCCAAAAACGGATTTTCAAATGGAGAGTTCTCTGTGGAATTTGAAGAAGAAAATCCGGTAGAGATCTTATTGAATTACGGAAATTCAATTTCAGGATACAAAAATAAACAACTTGGATTAAACGAATGTGTTAAAGACCGAAATTATAAATGTTCAACTGATGTTGATTTATCAGACTATGACGGCGAGCAAATTGAATACTGGTTTAGCGTTAGAGATATTGCTGAATCGGTTAGTGAAAGCAAGAAGACAACTCTAAGTGTAGATGATTCAAAGCCAA
>CAZFDH010000042.1:4603-6567 GCA_964518155.1 Candidatus Woesearchaeota archaeon | reverse complement strand
AGAAAGATTTATTTCCAGACATAGCAGTTCTCGTCTTGAAAAATCTGCTTCGGCTATTTCAATGCTCGTCGGAATCCCTTTGGGAGTTTTTCTTTTGACTCCGACATTAACAGGAAATGTAATTGGTAATTCAACGGTTGTTCAAAACAGCTGGGGAATAATTTCTTTGGCGGTTGGAATTGTAGGAGCGTATTTATTTTTTAGAAAATAGTTATAGGTTATCTAATCGCTTGATGTTTTCTTCCCCTGATAAAGGTACTTGACCATTACCACCTGCTTCATAACTTGCTATTGCTGCAGTGTTTTCAATATTTTTTCTTACTTGATAGGCGATTGATCTTTTTCTAAATTGCGGAGGAACTATTCTTTCTATTACTTCATTTCCTGAAGGGAGATATGTGGAAGCTATTCTAGCTAATGTCTCATATATCTGTGAACTAGTTAATGACTCATCAATAATTAATCTCTCTCCTTCTTGAGTTCTTTCAAATAATGCAAACGGTGTTTCAGTTTCTCCGGCGTAAATCTCACATAAATATGCTTTTAGGTCTCCAGTGCTAACTCGTTCTCTTAATCTTAACATTCTCGAAATTATTGATCTTTTTCTTTCTCTTCCAAATCGTTGCACTGCGACGTAAGGAGAATGTGGATCGTTTTCATCAATACGTAACTTTTCCGGAACAAGGTCTAATACATTTTCATGAGAAGAATTTAATCTTCTTTTTGCTTCAAGAAGTTCTTGTTGAACATTTTGTCCGTTCATAATTTTTTCGCTTTCTTGGAGTTTAAAAAGGTTGTTATCTTTTTGAACATATCTCATCGAGGCGGATAATCTTTATAAAGAGGAAGCGATTTTGTTTTTTATGCCAGCAAAGAAAGAAATTGAAGAAGAAGAGGAAGAACTTGAGGCTGAAGAGGAAGAAAAAGAAACTAAGAAAAAAAAGAAATCTAAAGAAGAAGCTGAACCTACTTTAACTGATCTTCCTGGAATTGGTCCGGCTGTTTCAGCGAAGCTTGAGTCTGCGGGTGTTTATGATTTGATGTCGCTAGCGGTAATGGGTCCGAATGAACTTTCAGATATTTCTGGTGTTAGCCCGGCAGTTGCGAGAAAAGCAATTCAAGCGGCGAGGAATATGCTTGATTTAGGATTTCAAGATGGAATGGAATATTCAAAGAAAAGAGCGAATGTAACTTATATTACAACAGGAAGTAAAAACTTGAATGATCTTCTTGGGGGTAAAGGGGTTGAAAGCAAGGCAATCACTGAAGCATTTGGCGCTTTTGGTTCAGGTAAAACACAACTTGGTTTGAGCTTGGCGGTTAACGTGCAATTGCCTCTTGAAAAAGGAGGAGCAAATGGTAAATGTGTATTCATCGATACCGAAGGAACATTCAGGCCGCAAAGAATAAGACAAATCGCTGAAGGTATGGGAGCTAATCCTGAACAAGTTTTAAAAAATATTTTTGTTGCAAGAGCATTTAATTCTGATCATCAGATTTTACTTGTTGATAAAATTTCTGAAATGGTGAAAAATGGAGAACCAATAAAGTTAGTTATTGTTGATTCTTTGACTGCGCATTTCAGGGCGGAATTTTCGGGAAGAGGGCAACTTGCAGATCGGCAGCAAAGGCTGAATAAATATTTGCATAGTTTAATGAAGCTTGCTGAGCAGCACAATGTTGCAATTTATGTTACGAATCAAGTTATGGCGAACCCGGCACAAATGTTTGGTGACCCAACAACTGCGATTGGAGGAAATATCGTCGGGCATGCTTCAACTTACAGAATGTATTTGAGAAGAGGAAAAAAAGGATCAAGAGTTTCTAAATTAATTGATAGTCCAAATTTGCCGGATAATGAATGTGTGTTCTTTGTTACTGAAGGTGGAGTTAAGGATGACGAGTAAAGTGTGGGGGGGGGCGGGCCGACGGCGCTGCACAGTCAACCCGCGGCCGCGGCCGCG
>CAZFDH010000042.1:0-4593 GCA_964518155.1 Candidatus Woesearchaeota archaeon | reverse complement strand
ATGGGAACAGAAAGATTAAGTCACTAAAAATCTATCACCTCTTTTTCGTTGAGAGGTTAAGATTAATTTAACTTGTGTGCGATTATGATATATAATTGATTTTGTTAATCTTCATTTTAAGAATTAATTTGATAAGAAAATTTGTTTTGGAAAAATTAAATTTGTCCGCTGTCTGTGAACTTTTTCATCAGTTTTTCAACAACAACTTGAGGAGCGAAACCTTTTCTGCTGCAAGCTTTTGCAAAGTCGTCATAAGTTTTTCTGTCAATGTTGTAATCGATTCTCATTTTCTGAGGGCCAGGTGGTGTTGATGCCATTCTTAACAAAACTAATTCTTTTTTATAAATCTATCTAGAAAAATTATCTTCTTGAGAATCGGCCGCCTCTATTGTAAGAACGATTTGAAGAAAATCTTCTCGGACTATTTCTTGAATTTCTCTGATTTCTAAAATTATTTCTTCTTTTTTGCAATTCAATTCTTATTCTTTCAACGTAAGGCGTTTCTTCTTTTTTGATTTCAATTTCTGTTTCTCTTAAAATGTTTCCGAAATTTTCGTAATCTCTGGATGAAATTAAATTGATTACTTTTCCTTCTTTTCCGGCACGGGCAGTTCTTCCGATTCTGTGAAGATATTCTTTTGGACTAGGAGGAGAATCATAATTGTAGACATGAGATACACCAGGTATGTCGAGGCCACGGGCAGCGACGTCCGTGCAAATTAAGATGCTTTTTTTCTTTGAATTAAACTTTTCCATTATCTGGCTTCTTTTACTTTGAGAGAATCCGCCGTGAATGGGAAGTATTTCCAGATTATTTTTTTGGAGATTCTTTGAAACAAAATCTACGTTTCTTCTTGTGTTGCAAAATACCATGACTAATTTAGATTCTTCTTTTTCAAGCAATTGTTTTAGTAAAGACAATTTTAGCCGGTCGTCTATGTCATAATAAATTTGAGCCATTTTTGAAGGATCGACATACTGCTGCGCAGCAATTTCTACTCCGTTGTGAATGTATTTACCTGCAAGATGAATTATTTCCGGAGACATTGTTGCGGAAAAAAGCAGAGTCTGTCTTTTCTTTGGACAATGGTTAATTATTCTCTCCACATCTTTTAAAAATCCCATGTCAAGCATTCTATCAGCTTCGTCAAGAACCAAGATTTTTAATCTCGATAAATCAATTGTTTTTCTTTGAATGTGGTCTAAAATTCTTCCGGGAGTTGCTATAACTACTTCTGCAGAAGTTAATTCTTCTATTTGAGCGTAGATTGATACTCCTCCATAAACTGAGATTACCTTTAATTTTTTGTGTTTGGAAAATTTTCTTATGTTGTTTGCAACTTGTTCGGCGAGTTCTCTTGTCGGAGTTAAAATTAATGCTTGAAGTCCTTCTTTACTTTCAACATCTTTTACGATCGGGGCGCTGAATGCCAATGTTTTTCCGGAACCGGTTGAAGCAGTTGCTATCACATCTTTTCCTTCCAGAATCAAAGGAATAGTTTTTTCTTGTATTTCACTTGGTTGAGTGAAGTTATGCTCAGCTATGGAGAGCAACAAATGTTCGCTGATACCCAAGTTCCTAAATGTTTGATTTTCCATTTCGAATTTAATAACTAATCAATCAGATAAAGCAAAAGACAAAGTCTTTTGAAGAAAAAGCAGAGTTTTTCTTTAACATTATTTATTTACTAATTATCTATAAAATCTTAGCGCCAAGTTCTCTTATAAATGTTTGTATTTGAAAAAAGTAAAAAATAAATAAAAAATTATTCGGCTGCTAGGAAAGCCCACCAAGGTTTTCTTGACTGTATGACTTCACCTGTTTCGGCGTCGACTTGAGCTTGCACCTGCATTCTTGCTCGGAATAAACCAAGAACTCTTGCCTCTTTTTGCGCTCTAACTTCGTAAGCTGCTCGAACTTGCTCGTTTGAACCAACTTCTTTTAGTTGGATTGTGCAGTTGTTTTCTTCACTGCAAACTCTTAATCTTAATCGAGCAATTGCTGTTTCAGATGCAGCGTCGGGCATTACTTTTATTTCAGCGTTTCTTCCATTTGAAAGAGTTGCGTTGATTCGAGTTCTATTCTGATCTCTTTGCTGAGTCATGTTTAACTCGGAGTGAGCTTCTATATCTCTAACTCTTAATCTAACTCCATTCTCAGTTTGGATTTGTAATTCCTCGCCGTTGGAGCTAATGTAACTTCCAGCAGTTATCCCTCTGTTTTGAACTTCTGCTCTAGCTTCTCCTTGCGCAGCAAAAATTAATGATGTTAAAGTCAAAGAAATTAACAAAAATAACAATATCTTTTTCATTTTTTACCTCCTTTCATTTTCTTAGGAGATTTGTAAACTTTAAATATTTTGTTTTGTGAGGTAATTTATGGAGTATGAAAAAGTTAAGGTTGATAAAGATAATTTTTATTGGACGTGGAAAGATATCTCTTTTTTCCCGTATGGGTGGATTGATAAAAAAGATCTGAAAGATTTGCCTCGACCGTTTTATTTGGCCGAAATTCATCCTGACTGCTTGGTTGGTTTTGAAAGTGAAGTTAAAGAAGAGTTCACTAATATAATTGAACTGCCCAGTAGTTTTGAAAAATTAAAACTAGATAAAAGTTTGAGAAAAGATTTAGTTAGAGTTGAAAAGAAGAACGCTGCTGTGAGAATTGTTTATGATGAAGAAGATGCTCTGGAAAAAAGTAAGGGTTGGTTCTTGGAAGCGTTCGGCGAAGGCAAAAGAGACTTTTCCAGAAGGATGAAAATATGGAAAGAACGTTGTTATACCTTAAGCGCGTATTTGGATGGCGAGTTAATTGCGGTTCATATCGGGATGAAAGATAAAGATTGTGTTTATTATTTAGGATGCTGGTGGAACAGAAAATATTCTTCTCTTTCGACGCCGGTTTTTTTGCTTAAGAAAGATATTGAGCGAGCGATAAATGAAGGTGTTAAATATTATGATTTAGAAATCGGAGATCAACCTTATAAGAAAAAGTGGGGAGTTATTGAAAAGCCGACGAAATATTATGCGGTTTTTCCTCGCGAGTTAGCTGAAGAATTGGGAATTAAGAAATATGTTGAGATGAAATAATAAATTTGTTTTAAGCAGCTAGTCGTGATTTTGCTCTTTCACCTACTCTTACTGCAGCATTGACTAATCCCGAATCACCGATCGTTTCAGCTAAACTCAAATAAGAACGAGCGGTTGATCTGATTACCTGCTCTCTCGCTTGAGGATTAAAGATTAATTGATCTTCTATTGCTACTCCTAATGCTGTCCACCTTCCTAATTCAGAAGCATTTGTTGGTGCACTTTTTGGAATATATTTTGGATCTATTCCTAAACTTGCAGCACCTTCTTGAATTTGCCTAGCATGAAATTCAATAGTTGGTTTGTTGTAAATCATTCCTTGATTAAGATATCCCTCTAAAAAAATATTAGTCATAAATTAGAATAAGTGTTTTAATTTTTAAGTTTTATTGTGATGAATTGTTGATGATTAATGAGACATTTTTTATACTGATACTCTTTGAATTAGTATGGATTACGAATTAGATGAAGTTATTCATGCAATGAAAGTTTATCACAAAGTAGAACTTGAAGCGGAGAAATTTTTGTCTTTTGCGGCGTTTGCAATGAAACATAAGGAATTGAAAATAAGAAGCGCAAGAGAAACTTTGAAGGCAATTGAAGAATATAGAAAATTGCCGTTGGAATTAAAGAAAAAACTTGAAGAAGATAAAACTTGCCGCGTCAGTCAAATCGATGAACTGGAAAAGATTTGCAAGGAAACCTTGAAGAACTAATTAACTTCCCAAGTTTGTAAATATTCCAACTGCAAGTTCTGCCCAGATGTATAGGAATAATAGAATAATTGCTATCGCTATTGCGACTTTGTATTTTCCTGCTTTTCTTAATGTAAAATCAAGTGCGAAGCCAGTTATGAGCAGGAGAATACCCATAATGACAAAATCTGAAACAGTCCAAACAACTTGATCGGTGAATTGCATTGCTATTAATGGAATTAGTAAAATAGCTGCTACAGTAAGAACGATAAAAATAATTCTATTCATTATATTCTAAGGGAGCAGGGGTTTATTAGGTTTTTGGAAAAAGTGGATTAACGCCCCCATGATTACTTAATCCTAAGGATTAACTTCCCAACTTTTTCCTCAATGATTTAGAAAAAAACTTCAATAGCCATATCTTCAAGCATTTTTAATGCTTTTACTTTTCCCTCTTTTGATGCATTTCCCATAATTACCTCATGATCAGCAGGAGTAAGATTTAATCTTCCTGCTAAGTACTCTGCTCTTCTTTCAGGTTCGTCAATTCCAATTCCAGCAGTAGCATAAGTTGGACCTAATTCTTTTCTTCTAACTTCTTTATATCCCGCGATTTCATCTTTTGACCATACCATATTGTCTCAACAAATTTATTTCTTTTAAAGATATAACCTACTCAAGAATATATTACAAATTTTATTTCAGATCAACTTCCTGCCACTACCCTTTACCAAAAAGTGAAAAAGTTATTGAGGTTTATGTAGGAGATTTAATCCTAAGGATAAACGCCCCCACGAGATAATTAACC
>CAZFDH010000041.1:0-7097 GCA_964518155.1 Candidatus Woesearchaeota archaeon | reverse complement strand
TTAATGATATTTTTTTTATCTTAGTACGTGTATGATATGTTTTAACAATTGATTTCAATGGTTTTGTTGTAGAGCTTTCACCAAAAAGAGTGACGATAAAAATTGATTCTGAAATAACTTACTCTCAAGGAGATCAAACTGCGACTCTTGATGGATTTGACATCGTTTTTTTAACTAGGCTTTATGATTTGGCAATTGTTGCGCAAGAAATCACGACGCAGGAAGCAAATTATTGTAACTTCGATCACACGGGATTTGGACTGCTTTACCCTGAGTACAAAATTGATTTGATTAAAACAAGTAATTTGAACAAAGTTTATACTGTTCAAGATAAAAAAACTGAAGAAGAATTTAAATTCGCGATAAGGGGGTGCGTAATTCCGCCAGGATTCTAATGAAAAAAAGTTTCGTTTGGAGTTTAGTAGCGCTAGTGCAGATTTTTTTATTAGTGAATATGACGACGGCATATAGCTATTCTCTGAAAGAAACAAATCAGGAAATTTTGAACTTCAGTGTGAAAGAAGAGAATAAATTAGCAAAAATAATAATTTCAATTTTTAGTATAAAACAGTTCGGAGTGGTTTCTGCTGCAGAAGTTAAACAATGTTGTATTGAAAATAAAAATGGCGCGATTTGCCAGGAATATTCTTCCAGTTTAATTAGTGAGGCATGTGATGCTGAAAACATCGTGCAAGCATCGTGTGAAGAAGTTTCCCAGTGTCAAATTGGAACATGTATTGACGAAGAACAGGGAACATGTTCGACGCGCTCGCCGAAAGGAATTTGCGAAGCAGAAGGAGGAGTTTGGGATGACGATCCAAACGGAAATATTCCAGAGTGTAGAAAGGGGTGCTGCGTCGTCGGAGATAATGTAGAATTTACAACAGAACAAAGATGTGATTACATTTCAAATGTTTATGGTTTTGAAAAAGATTATCGGCAAGCAACTAATGAACTGGAATGTTTAGCTTTGGCTCCAGAAGTGACTTTGAAAAATGGTGCATGTGTCGTTGGGGAAAGCTGTAGGTTTTCAAGCGCTCAAGAATGTTTGAAACTACAAGGAGAGTTTCATGAAGGACTTTTATGCTCCAATCCAAGTTTGGAAACTCAATGTGAAAGACAGACTACGGTAAGTTGCGTCGAGGGAAAAGATGAAATCTATTGGTTTGATTCATGTGGAAATCGAGAAAACATTTATTCGTCTGACAAAGACGCTTCATGGAACGAAGGAAAAGTTTTAGCAAAAGAAAATAGCTGCGATCCTAATTCTGCAAATTATAATTCAGAAACTTGCGGTAATTGCAACTATCTTTTAGGAAGTAGTTGTTCTGCGACTTCTGTCGGCGAAACATCAATTGAAGACGGAAATTACGTTTGTGAAGATCTGCGTTGTGAAGCGAGTGAAGAAACAGGCGGAGTTGATAGGGAAAATGGGGAAAGCTGGTGTGTTTATGATTCTTATATTGGCGACGGAAAAGACCCTGCTGGTTCAAGGCATTGGAAAAGAATTTGTAAAGACGGAGAAATTGAAGTTGAGCCGTGTGCAGATTACCGCGGAGAAATTTGCGTTCAGTCCGATGTGAATATTGAAGGAGATGATTTGAGCAGCGCGGCATGTGTTGTTAACCGTGCAATGGAATGTATCAATTATAACAGCGACGCAGAGACAACAAAAGAAAGATGTATGGAAAATTCTGCATGTCAATTGACGGAAGTTGATGTTGATGAAGGTTTCAAATTTGAAATTTGTACGGCGAAATATCCAGGTGGATTTGATTTCAGTGGAGAAAATAAAAGAGCGTCGGAAAGTGCAACGCAGCTTTGTTCTATGGCAAACCAAAAATGCACAGTAATTTATCAAAAACAATTATTCGGCGGGTGGGAATGTATTCAAAACTGCGAATGTGAAACTGAAAAGTTTTCTGAAGAAATGAATAATCTTTGTGTTGGACTTGGAGATTGTGGTTCTTATATTAATTATGTTGGAGAAGGAACGAATAATGTTAAAGTCTCAAACGCTCCGAAAGTTTCATGGGAAGATTACATTGAATATGCAACTCCTGTCGACGGGCAAAAGGCAGATCCGATGACGCAAGAGGAAATAAATAGAATTACCGGAGGAAGTGGTTCATCAGGATCTCTACTAAATATAACTTCAATTTCATCCGTTAGCGCGGGAGCGCTTGGTGTTGGGGCGCTTGTGTTTTCTAAATATATGCAAAATATAGGTTTAGGTGCAAAAGTAGCAAAATTATTTGGATTAGGTAAAACTGCAAGCGGGGCAGAGGTTTTTTCAGGCGCACAAGTTCCGGGCGAATCTATTTCTGGATTAGAAGCACAGCAACTCTTGAACACTCAAACATCGTGGTTTTCAGTTCCAGGTTTCCTTAATGCGCTGTCTGGTGCAGCTGTTGGAGCTAGCGTCGGAGGATTAGTTGCGAAAATGTTTGGACTAGAAGGAAGTGCGGCATTAGCGACAGTAGTTGGAGGTGCAATTGGAGGAGGAATTGGTGCTTTGCAAGCAACTGGAGCGTTAGGTGGAATCGGCGCAGGATTTTCTACAGGAATTTCAACAGCAGTTTCGGCTGCAGTTGGAGGAGTTACAGGAACTGCCGGTTTAGGTGGAGCAGTAGCAGCAGCGGCAGGTGCAGCAGCAGCGGCAGCAGTAATTGGATTGATAGTTGCACTAGTTGTTGCGGCAGTTATGAAAATACTTGGAATTGGAAAGATCAAAAAAGTTGTTGTGAAATTTACATGTAATCCATGGCAACCACCGACGGGCGGAGAGAATTGTGAGTTGTGTAATGATGATCCGTTAAAACCTTGCACAGAATACAGATGCAGTTCACTTGGAAAGGCGTGTCAAATAATAAATGAAGAATCATCCAGTCCCGAATGTGTCGCGGTCCTTGACGATGGAAGGGCACCGGTTATTTCAACAGGTTCAACTAGTGAAGGATTCAAATATGAAAACGCGGACAGCAAAAGTGTAAGTCTGAGAACGATCGAAGGACAATGTGTTCCTGAATTTACGCCTGTGACATTCACATTAAACACCGACGAAAGAGCACAATGCAAATATGATTTCGTTCCAGATTTAGATTATGATCAAATGAGTGAATATTCTTTGGAAGGAACTTTCTACACTTTAAATCACAGTTTTGGTTTTACAATGCCGAGTTTGGAAAGTTTACAATCTTTGGATGAAAATATAGAAATTAGTGGAGACATAATACAACAATTAGCAAATTGGAAAATGGCAATCAAATGCCAGGACATTCATGGGAATACAAACCCGACAGATTATTTCGTCGACATTTGCACAGAGTCTGGGCCGGACAGAACGGCGCCAAGAATAACTTTAGTCAATCCGGCAAACGGAGCAAAAATAAAGAAAGGATCAACTGAAAATCAATTAACAGTTTATACGAATGAACCGGCAGAATGTAAATACGATTTAACCGGAGGAAAATTATATGATGAAATGGCAAACACAATGGAATGTTCTACAGATGTAAATGATCCGGCAGTTTTAGGGTGGGAATGTAAAACAACTTTGACTAACTTGCAAGATGAAAATATTTTTTACATAAAATGTAGAGATAAGCCATGGGAAACTTTAATTGAAGAAAGAAATACAAACTCAGAGGATTATGAATACAAACTCAGTGTAACAACCCAAGACCTTAAGATTGATTCGGTTTTACCGCAAGGAAAAAAAGAACTTGGTGTTGAACCGGCGACGATAACACTTGAAGCGCAAACCTCTGGAGGAGGAGACAGTGGAAACGCAATGTGCCATTATAGTTTTGTGAGCTATGATAAATTAACTTCCAGTTTTTATAATAGCGGAAAAACAACACACAAACAAAATTTCAATTTAGTTTCAGGAAAGTACAATATTTATTTGAAGTGTATCGACAAATATGGAAATGAAGCACTTGGTAACGCGACGTTTGAACTTGAATTAGATAGTTCCGCGCCGGTTGTGCAAAGAGTTTACAAGAAAGGAGAAAGTTTAACTTTAGTCACAGATGAAGAAGCGGCATGTTATTATGATTTCAACAGCTGCAGTTTTGATATTAATAATGCAACTGAAATGACAAGTGGATTTTCAAGAACTCATTCAACAAAATGGAATCCCGGCCTGAAATATTACATTAAATGCGAAGATGTTTGGGGCAATCAGCCGTCAGACTGCAACATCCAAGTCGCGCCAACAACGGAGGTAAAATAATTTATAAATTAAAAAAACGTTGAAATAAAATGGAAAAGAGAGGACAAGTAACTATTTTTATTATCGTTGGAATAATTATCGTAGCACTGGCAGTGTTGGTATTTATTTTTTATCCTCAAATAAAATCTTCTTTTAGAACTGAAGCACAAAATCCGTCGGCATACATGGAAGAATGCATGAATGAAGAATTAACACGAGTAATCGAGACAATTTCTCTTCAAGGAGGAAGTTATGAGCCAGAACATTATTTTTTATATGACGATGACAAGATTGAATATCTTTGTTATCAGAATGAATATTATCTGACTTGTGTTGTGCAGCAGCCGATGTTGAAAAGTCATGTTGAATCCGAGATAAAACAAAACATAAGAACAAATTATGATGAATGTTACAGCGCAATGATTGATAGTTTCGAAGGCCGCGGATACGGCGTTGAAGAAAGAAGAAATGACTTTAACATTGAACTCTTACCGAAAAGAGTGGTGTTAACTTCGAACAGCACAGTGAGTTTAACAAAAGGAGAAGAATCACAAAGATATGATTCATTGAGTGTGGTTTTGAACAATAATCTTTATGAATTGACAAGTATTGCAAATAGTATAATTGCTTCAGAAGCTGCAGTTGGCGACGCTGAAACAACGACTTACATGAACTATTACAGGGATTTGAAAGTCGAGAAATATCTTCAGTCGGAAGGAACAACAATTTACATTTTGACTGACAGAAACAGCGGATCTAAATTCCAATTCGCTTCAAGAAGTTTGGCATGGCCGCCGGGGTATGGAATATGAAAAGAGAAATAATTTTAATTTTTATGATTTTAGTTAGTTTGAACTTTGTTTTGGCGGCGGAAGTTTCGTATTGCTGTGAAAAAACTGTTGAAGGCGCTTGGTGTCAAAATGCGCCGCAAGATGAATGCGCTGACGGCTACCGTTCAATTCCGGCGTCGTGTGAAGCGACTTCTTATTGTAAACTAGGAACTTGCATAGACAGTCAAGAAGGAACATGTTTAGAAAATACTCCGCAGCAAGTTTGTCAAGATGAAGGAGGAGTTTGGAGAGATGATGATGTTGATGAAATACCTCAATGTCAACTTGGTTGTTGTTTGTTAGGCGATCAAGCAGCATTTGTAACTCAGACAAGATGTGAAAGACTTTCTTCGGTTTATAGTTTAGAAACAAATTTCCGCTCAGACGTTCAGAATGAATTTCAATGTATTTCTTTAGCAACTTCCGACGTTAAAGGGGCGTGTGTGTTCGAAGAAGATTTCCAGAAAGATTGTAGATTTATTAGTCAAAGAGAATGCAATGAAATGGCTTCAACAAATGAAAACGTAAGTTTCTATAAAGACACTTTGTGTTCAGACGAAGCACTTGGAACAATTTGTGGGCCGACGAAAGATACGACATGTGTTGAAGGAAGAGATGAAGTTTATTTTGTTGACTCATGTGGAAACTTGGCGAATGTTTATGATGCAAGAAAAATAAACGATAAAATTTATTGGAGCGAAGTGATTGATCCACTTGAGGCGTGCAACCCGAATTCGCCAAACGCTGACTCTGCTACTTGCGGTAATTGTGATTATTATCTTGGAACTACTTGTAAAGAATTTTCACGTTCTGAAGACAAAGTAAAACCAAATTATGGAGATTACATTTGTAGAGATTTAAGTTGTGAATGGGAAGGGCAAACTTACCAGCATGGTGAGACTTGGTGTGCGGGCTCGGAAGGAACAACAGAGATTGTTGCTGACAGAACAGTTGAACCTGACAACTCAAATGAAAATCTTCCGGGAAGCAGATATTTCAGAGCGGTATGTTATAATGGGGACGTTACAATAGAGCCGTGTGCAGACTATCGACAAGAAATTTGTATTCAAGACAGCGTCAATGATTTTTCAACTGCTGCTTGTAGAGTTAACGAATGGCAAGATTGTTATGCACAAGATAATCAATTAGATTGTGAAAATGTTGACAGAAGAGATTGTAAATGGTCTGAGGTAACATTTGGAAATTTGAATGAATCACAAGACGGAGGAGAATGTATTCCGCTTTATGCGCCTGGACTTGACTTTTGGGAAGAAGGACAAGCAGAAGAAATTTGTTCTCTTGCTACGACTCAATGTGTTGTTAAATTCAGAAAAGGGCTTTTGGGTGAAGCAGAATGTGTAGAGAACTGTGAGTGTTTGGATGCAGGTTGGGAAGACTTGATGAATAACGCATGTATAGCTCTAGGGGACTGCGGAATGTCAACAAATTACATTGGAGTTAAAGGTTATCACGACGGTAAAGCTGTTTACACTAAAGCTGATGGGACAACAACTAAGGACGTTGAAGAAACGCGAGTGTTTAACCGTTAGTACCATGAAATAGTAACATTTAAATAGAATATTGACTACAAAATAAGATGTTAAAGACGCTAGATAGACTTGCAAAGAACTTAAGAGAGAATGCAGAAAGAGCATTAGTAGTAAGTGGTCTGGCAATTTCTAGTTTATCTTTAGGTGGGTGCGCTCAAATGGCAGGAAATCCAGGTGTTCAAGCAGCAGGTTGGGGTTTTGTTCAATCCGGTGCAATGACTTTAGGATCAGAAATGATTAAATCAAATTATCCTGGAAACCGGCCGCAAGTAAATGTTAATGTTAATGAAGGGTTTCAAAATAGAAGTATGATTATCCATGATGAAGAAACAACTCCTTATATGGGATGGCAAATAGAGTATAATACTGAAAACACTGAAACTGTAAGCCCCGAAGTAGAAAAGATATTTCAGTTAGCAAGAGAATATGAAAAAGAAAATGACATTCCAACTGCAATGAAACTATACACAAAACTTATCTTAAGCGACGATACAAATATCC
>CAZFDH010000040.1:0-7113 GCA_964518155.1 Candidatus Woesearchaeota archaeon | reverse complement strand
ATTTTGATTACAGGGGGAACTTCTTCGGGTAAGACGACGCTTTTGAATGCAATAGCATTTTTTATTCCGCCTGAAGCAAGAGTGGTTTCAATTGAAGATACAAGAGAATTAAATTTACCGAGAGAAAACTGGCTTCCTAGCGTTGTAAGAGGGGCAACCGGAGTTGGAAACGTCGGGGAAATAGATTTGTTCGCGTTACTTAGAAGTTCATTCATACAAAACCCAGACTTTGTATTTGTTGGTGAATTTAGTGTTAAAGAAGAATATGTTTTATTTCTGGTTTTGGCTTCGGTACATTCGTCTATCGTAACTTTTCACGGTGTTTCAGTTGACACAGTTATTAAAAGACTGGAAACGCCTCCAATTGAACTTTCTCCGACGCTGATCAATATTTTGGATTGTGTCTGCATTATGACTCACGCAATTGTAAGAAAGCAAGAAACAAGAAAATTGAAAGAAATTGTAGAAATTGTTAACGTTACTTCAGAAGGTGTAGCTCTTACAAACACTCCGTACATATGGAATCCAGTTGACGATCAGTTCTACTTCAAGAAAAACAGCAGAATATTTGAAAAAATAGGAAGAAGATATGGACTGTCAATGCAAGAACTTGAATTAGAATTCAAAAGAAGAGTGCAGATAATTTACAAAATGTATCAGTCGAAAATAACTGACTTCAAAATGGTTCAGGACATTATCAATGAATATTACAAAAAGCCCGAAGAAGTCCTAAGGAAATTCTCAATACAATAAATAAAGATTTTTAAGTTGTGATTAACTCTAATTAGAATGGAAAAAGAGGATGTAGTTTTTTTAAATCAAATGGCGAATGCACTCGATGAATCGGTGAGAAAACTCGAAGAACAGATTAATTCTTCAGATAAATATCTTGTTGATAGAACCAAAGATTTCATATTACAATTAAACAAGAAAATTGATGGAATCATCTCATGAGTTTAGAAGAACTAAAAGAAACCGTTCAGAATGTAAAGAAGATCTCAAGAGAAATTTTGGCCTTAAGCGAGAATTTGGACTCTAAAAATATAAGTGCCCAAAGAGCCGCGCAAATAAAGATTAATAGTTTGAGAATGCGGCTCAGAAATGAAAACTCAAAAATACCTTCACAATTGAGAGAGATTAATATTCAAAGTCCGTTTTCTGACAAACCACAATTTCATCAACAACTTTCCAAAATCCAAGAGAACATTTCCAAAAAAAATCCGGATGCAAAAAATGAAAAGAAAGATCACAAATTTGACGAGCTTGAAAGGCAAACTTTGAAACGCATGAAAAAGAAAGAAGTGAAGAAAGAAAAAATCAAAGAGGATAAACCGAGTTTTTATGTAAATCTGTCAAACGGAGCATTTGGCGGCGTGGCGCAGAAGATGATTAATCAAGGAAATTTCAAATCTTTGAAAAGAGATTTAGTAAAGGCAAACCTGCAACTGCTTCCAACAACGTATGTGTCAATAATATTTTTCACGACGCTGATTACATTTTTGATTGGACTATTTGCAACAGGACTTTTGTTATTCTTCAATATTGGTGCTGAGTGGCCGATAATAACTATGACTCAAACACCGCTTGCACAAAGATTTTTACAAGTATTTTGGATCACACTTCTTTTACCGCTGATAAGTTTTATGTTCATGTATTTTTATCCATATCTAGAAAAAAGTTCGGCAGAAAATCAAATTGAGCAAGAGTTGCCTTTTGCTGCAATTCATATGGCGTCGATTTCCGGTTCAATGATTGAGCCCAGCAAAATATTTAGTATCATAATAAGCACTCATGAGTATCCTTATCTTGAAAAAGAATTTGTAAAATTATTAAACGAAATAAATGTGTATGGATATGACTTAGTAAGCGCGTTGAGAAACATGGCGTTCAACAGTCCGAGCAAAAAACTTTCGGAGTTGTTTAATGGACTGGCAACGACGATAACTTCAGGAGGAAATTTACCTGAATTTTTTGAGAAGAGAGCTCAAAGTCTTTTATTTGAATACCAACTTGAAAGAGAAAAGTATACTCGAACAGTTGAGACTTTTATGGATATTTACATCAGCGTCGTCATTGCTGCGCCGATGATTTTTATGTTATTATTAATGATGATGAAAATAAGTGGGCTAGGAATTTCTTTAAGTGCTGCTGCAATAACTTTAATGATGGTGTTGGGAGTTACCGGAATAAACATTTTATTTTTGACATTCCTTCACTTAAAACAACCTAACGGATAAAAATGGAACTGAATAAATTTCACTGGATTGGAATCGCGGTCGGGCTGATTATAGTTGTTACGTCGCTGTTTTTCATGGAAAGCAAATACTTTTTGCTGATGATAGGGACGGGAGTGATAATAGCGGTTGTCCCGTTTGTGATAACTTTAGTTCATGAAGCAAACATCGAGGCAGAAAAAGAAGATATGTTTTTGGAATTTGCTCGGAACTTGGTGGAAAGTGTAAAGGCAGGAACACCGATAAGTAAGAGCATCGTGAATGTAAGGGACAAACCCTATGGTGTTTTAAGTCCTCACATAAAAAAACTTGCCAATCAGATTTCACTTGGAATACCTCTTAATCAGGCATTAGTTGTTTTTTCAAAAGACATAGATAATAAAACAATTTCAAGAGCGTTGACTTTAATCGGACAGGCAGAAAAAGCAGGAGGAGATATCGGACAGATTTTGGAAGCGGTTGCGGGAGCGGTAAGCACTTCAGACAAATTAAAGAAAGAAAGAAAGGCTACAATTTCAACGCTGGTTGTTCAGGGATATATTATCTTTGTCGTGTTCATGATAATTATTTTAGTAATGCAGTTCAAGATTTTGCCATTAGTTTCGGGAATCGCGGACATTGGATCACTGGGTTCGGCCGGAATAGGGGGAATTGGCGCCGTCGGTGGAGGGGCTTCAGACATTCAAGAAATTGCAAATTCATTCTTGTATTTGCTTTTAGTTCAAGGATTATTCAGTGGTCTTGCAATAGGAAAACTTGCTGAAGGAAGCATAAAGGCTGGAGTTAAACATTCATTTGTTTTAATGTTGTTTTCGTTCTTAACTTCGTCAATTGCGAGCATAATCTTTGGAACGCCGGCCGCAGTTTAATGATAACTTTTTATATTGCAGTTCACTAACTTAGAAATGAAAAAGGGCGGAACACATGTCGGCATTGTTATTTCGTTTGCAATATTCATAACGTTTCTAGTTTTTCTTTATTCGGTTCTTGAGCCGGCAATTGTCAAGCAAAAAGATAAAGAAACACTTTTGAATTATTTGAGCACCGAGATAATTAAAGAAATGAGCACGCAATTAATCAGTTTAAGTGTGAGTTTTGACGGACAGACAAATCCAGCCTGTATAAAAATAAATCATCCTAGCGGAACGGAAAATATGAGAGTAATAACAAAAAACATACACAATCAAATAAAAGACCAGCAATCAAATGAAAACGAACTTTTGATAAAATCCGACGCTGGAGAAAATCTTTACAAAGTTTATTACTCTGTTGAAGAATTTGAAAATAGCGAAATTAGCGGTTTAAGCGGATGTCAAGACGGACAAATTGCTCAAGCAAATCAACGAGAAGAAATATTTGTATCCAAAGTAATAACATTCAAAGAAAAATATGAAAATGACAAAGAAACACTAAAGGATGAATTAAATGTGCCAGCCGGGAGCGGCTTTGATTTTAGGTTTATCAAAAACGACGGCAGTGAAATCTCAGTAAGCAATGGAGAAATATCCAGCAGTGTTTACGCTTCAGAAATACCAGTTCAATATGTTGACAGCGAAGCAAATATAAAAGGTGGGAAGCTTATAATAAGAGTATGGTGAAAGGAAAGAGAGGTTGGATAAGAATAGTTGAAGCATTTGTTGCGATTCTTTTAATTGCCGGAACGCTTTTAATTGTAATTAATAAGGGCTACATCGGGCAGGACAATTCCGAAAAAATTTATACAATCGAAAAGTCAATTTTAAGAGAAATACAATTAGATAGTGAATTAAGAAATGAGATTATTGAATTAAACTTAAGTCAGCATTCCAGCGGAATCGAATATAATGTTGATAACCCGTCAGGTTTATTTCCTCAAAACGTGATTGAAAGAGTAAACCAAAGAAAACCAGATTACTTAGATTGTGTCAGTAAAATATGTTATTTAGAAAAGGTTTGCGCATTGGATAATTATCCTGACAGTGAAGTTTATTCACAATCAGTTGCAATAAGCACAGATCTAGAAACTTATGATCCAAAACAGTTGAAATTATTCTGCTGGATGAATTAACCTTTCCAATTTATTATTGGTTTCAAATGCTTTAAAGTTTTGACCGAATCTTTTTGAGCCTGCATGACGTCGTAAATATTTTTATATGCTTGAGGCGCTTCGTCAAGTGTTGAAGAACTAACTGTTCCGGTGATGCCTTTCATTTCTTTTCTGAAATTTTCAAGGGAAATTTTTTCTTTTGCCTCTTTTCTGCTAAGGAGCCTTCCGGCGCCGTGGCTGGAGCTTTCCAAAAACTTTTTGTTTCCCAGTCCTTTGACAAGGAAAGAGCCATCCTTCATGTTTGCAGGGATTACTCCTTTTTCGTTTTTCTTTGCCGGCGTTGCGCCCTTACGATGAATGAAAAACCCATTTTCTTTTATTGCGTGGTTATGATTTTTGTTTACCCATAAAGAATATTCAATCCTTTTTCCCAGGACTTTTTCAATTGAAGAAATAACTTTACGGATTATTTCTATTCTGTTTAACAATGCGAATTGGAGTCCGAAGTCTAAAATATTAATGTATTCTTTTCCTTCTTCACTTTTTTCGTTTAGAGGGAAAGTTTCTTCATAACCTTCTTTTTTTCCGGCGCTTTTTTTCATGTATTCGGTTGCAACTTTGTGCCCGACGCCTCGGGAGCCAGAGTGAACAACGATCCAAGCATCCTTTCCTGAAGAAGAAAGTTCAACGAAATGGTTTCCGCTTCCTAAAGTTCCTAGGTGGTTTATTGCCTTTCCTTTTTCTAAATAGTTCAAAATATTTTTGTTATGCGGGCCTTTTTTGAATTTTTCTAGAAGATTTGCATATTCTTTTCTGGACTGCTCTGAAATTTTTTTGGGATCGGTAATGATTCCAAGTCCCATCGGAACGTTTTTTCGCACTTCAGAGTAAATTTTTTTAGAATTTGCTGTGATTTTTTTTAAAATTTCTTTATCTTTTAGTTTCACGGCAGTCATTCCGCATCCGATGTCATATCCAACCCATGAAGGAACAATAAATTCTTTTGTTATCAACACCGAGCCAATTGGAGCAACGTAACCGGAATGAGCGTCAGGCATAAGCGCAGCTTTTACTACAAACGGCTGCTCATAACAGTTCTTGAATTGATCAAGAGTCGGTTTGTCAGGATTCAATGCATAGTTATAAATTTCTTTGTCTTTCATGATTAAAAATGCAAAAGAAAGTTTAAATTATTATCTAATTATCTTCGTTTAGAGATAAAGATTTATAAAATATTATTCTCTATTAATAAAATGAAAATAAAGAGGTTATTTGTTGTGTTTGCCTTAGTGCTAATCACTGCTAATTTTGTCTCCGCTTCCAATTGTTTAATCATGAAAGGAAGTGATTGGAAAACATTTGCAGGCGAGGAAGGATATGATGTAAAAAATTTTATTGTGATGAAAACTAGCGGGAACTTTAATGCTCATGCTTCGATCTATAATCAGGAAACGGTCAATGATAACGAATATTATTTAGGATGTCAATTTCCTCGGCAAACGAGTCAAGGCAATTCCAAAATTATTGGGCTTTATTCTGCGGCAAACAGTCATGCAGAAGTTCCAAATGCTGCGACATACACAAACAATGTTTACTTTCCAGGGTTAAACTCTTGCCGGGCAATTCCAAGCACAGTCTTTTGTGACTTTGATGAAGTTGGAGTTGTAGCGCTTTCATCAAGCACCAATGCTCATGTTACAAGTTTTAGCGGAAGCGAATTTTATGGAACTAAAATCTGCTGCACACCGACGATAAGTTTAGATAGAGATGCAAACTGGGTTGATTATAACAGGCCAACGAATACAATTTCTTCAAAGAGCGTCGCGGTTGGAGACAGAATAGGAATGTTAGTTCAAGACTTTGAACCAAATGAAGAAGTAGATTTTAGAGTTTATATTAGCGGTAGTCCAGGGGATACAATTTATTCAACAAGTGGAGTCACAAGCAGCAGCGGAGAATTAAAAGAAGGTTGGACAATAAGACAAAGTGATTATAATTTATTAACAAGTGAAAAGTCTTTTAGATTTAATGTGACCGGAGAAAACGGAAACAGCGCCGTTAGCGGAGTTTTGAGCCTTTCAAGAGTTGGAGGCGGTGAAATAATAATTGTAGACAGTTGCACAGATTATAATAAATATGACAATGCAGAAGAAGTTTGTGAAGATGATCCGAAAAGTGTTGGTAGGAATGCTCAAGGAATCCCAATAGGTAATCAAACGGCGATATGTAAATATACGCTAAACTTTTATGGATGCACATGGAACAGCATAACTAAGAAATGTTCTGAAAATCATTCAACAATAGCTGATATAAACAATCCATCTAATTGCGAGGAAGGAATTCAATGTCCGGAAGGATACACTGAGACCGTTTCAAACAGCTGCGCGGAAGGAAGCGATGTTTTCACAATAACTTACACATCAACAAATCCTAAATGCTCGTTCACTAGACCACTTCCTTGCACATCGCAAGTTCTTCTTCCATTTTTTGGACTAAGCAGTTTCTTAGCAAGCCTATTATTCATTAGCATGATTTACTTAATAGCAAGTTTAAGGAAAAGAAAGAGATGATGAAAAAAATTCTCGCTTTAGCGACGTTGGTATTTGTGATTGGCTTAGCTATGGCTGCTGTCGATATAGGAAATGCATCAGACTCTTTGAAGAATTCTTATAGTGAAGGATCGAAAATTACCGGATGGATAAATATTTCATTTGAAGACGCTCTTTCTAATTCAGTTTTCAAAGTTTACAATAAAGAGGTCAGTCTGATTGAGATCTTAAACAGCAATTTAAATAAAGGATTGGATTATGATTGTGACCCCGTAAATTGCAAAGAAAGTTATTCTGACTCAAA
>CAZFDH010000039.1:0-7710 GCA_964518155.1 Candidatus Woesearchaeota archaeon | reverse complement strand
TGCCACTGGTAAGCCTTCGGCATATTATACCAGTGGCAAACATCGCATACACGCGAACGTTATGTGCAATTCTCGAGGGCTAAGTTAATCTGAAAAAATCGCAACAAACAATAAATTATGAAATCACTAATTCTACACGTCGATAAATTTGCCACAAAACTTGTCGAGGAGTCCAAATGGCCAAAAGGGATTATCCCTGAAATCAAAAAATCCAACAAGGAAGAGATGACGAAATGCCTCGTTGTGTTTTTTTGTGTAGAGAAAGGTGATACTAAAAAGCAAGTAGAGGCAATTTACAAAGAAATACTGAAAACAGCGAAAGAGGTAAACACAAAAAAACTTCTCATTTCGCCTTTTGTCCATTTGTCTCAAAATATTGCAAAACCAGAAAAAGCCAAAGAACTTTACGAGCTTCTAATGAGCAAATTTATCGACTCAGATTTTACTGTAAAATCATCTCATTTTGGCTATCACAAAAGTTTGTTGCTTGATATAAAAGGACACCCAGGATCATTTCGTTATAGAGAGTTTTACTAAACCAGCCCTCGGGAACAACACATAACAATGAATAACTGGTTCACTCACTACGCTATCGCTCCGTTCGTTCTCCCAAATTTGGCGGCGGTAGGCGCTGGCGCGCACATTATACCGCCACCAAACTTCAGTTATTCATGAACGTTGTCCGACATACACTTTTCTCTTTTTCATTTTTCTTTCTCGCTACGCTTCTTGAAATAAGGAACAAAACAAAATTTTTTCATTTTTTATTAGGGGAAATATGGTGTCCTGCCGTATGCTCGGCAGGACGTTGTTTAAAGACAAAAAGAGCCTAACAGATTTTAGGCTCTCCCGTCTTGATCCGAGATTACTTACGTTTTTTTGGTGCCCTCTGCGAGAGGGCACTCCCTGCAGCAATTTTTGAAGAACGTCCTGTACGTTTATCTCTCAAAACCTTGCTCGCAGCTTTTCCTGCTCGCTTTGAAGTTTTACGATTTTTAGGCATATTGATATTATTTAACACCACACACCGGTCTGAAGGTATCTCTGATGTGTTTCTCTTTTGCAAGCCGCATGACTTGATTATTCTCATGATGAAACCACAGGTTGAAGCCACCATTTCTGCTCCAGCAGCCGCTTCGCTCATGATTTGGAATTCGACCTTTAAGATTTTCAGTTTCCCCAACGTCCACGATGGTACCGTTTACATCTACTATAAGATAGACCCCAGCAACCTCATTAAAAATGGTATTGCTGAGCGACCACGGGCCGTCATAAGTGTTCCCCTCCACCATTGCCGTATTTGACATACTCAAAAAATAATGAATTACTCTACCAGTATACGCCCAGTTTGCGCAGTTGTAAAGAATATGCTACACTTACATTAAGTAATAATAAATTACTTTTGTAAGTATTAGTTACGAAGGGAAACTTTTGACAACCAATGATACACATCCCAAGTCAGTAACTTTTTGATAAAATGGATATGGAGAAAAAAAATATACATGATCCCTCGCAAGAGATAAAAAAAGAAATCGCGTCAAATATAAAAAGACTCCGACGCAGTACACGAAATTATCTTACTGCCAAAACGGTCGCTGACAAACTAGGGGTTAGTCGTGTTGCATACACACAAATAGAAAACGGAAAAAACCATGTAAACGGAGTCACTCTATGGAAGCTGTCTACTCTGTTTGGGTGTGATGTTAAAGAATTTTTTCCCATTACTCCCGATGGTTACGAGCTTAGCCCAAAAGATATTGAAGCAATACGCAAAAAAGATGAAGAGGCCATAAAGTGGGCTGAAGATCTGTGGGGAAAAATAAAATAAATCGATATGTATACACTAGCAAAACAACAAGCTGAAAAATTGTTAAAAGATTTTTCCATAACAGCCGCTCCAATTGACGTGAAAGATATTGCCCAAAAAATAGGAATAGACGTTGGATATGCTCCGAGTTCAAAATATTCGGGGATGTTAATAAGAAAAACTGACGGTGTTACTTTGATGGGCGTCAACAATAATGAATCCGCCGGGCGTATGCGATTCACTATTGCCCATGAACTAGGGCATTATATCCTACATCCCAAAGATGACGTGACTATAGATTACAGGGATAAAGAATACTCAAATCAAAAACCAAAAAAAGAAAAGCAGGCAGACTTTTTTGCTGCTTGTTTACTAATGCCAGAATCTTTTGTAAAAAGTGATTTCAAAAAAGCTTCAAAAAAGGGAATCTTCTTCGAAGAAGATTTGACAGACCTTGCAGACAAGTATCAAGTGAGCGGAGAGGCAATGAAATACAGGCTGATTCATCTAGGACTAATACCAAACAACTAAAGATAAAAATTATGAAAGAGACCGCATTAAAACCAATACTTACTATTCAAAAGACAGCCTCTTTTTTGGGTATTTCCACAGCCACAGTAAGAAACTGGGTAAAATGTGGTCACTTACGAACAAATGACCAAGGCGGTGCTTTCACTTTTCATATATCAGAAATTCAAAACATAAAAAATAGTATAGAAAATGGCGAATTACAAAAACTAAACGGGCGAGCAAACAAATCAAAAACAGATCGCACTTTCGTGCCGGAAGAATATTTGGATAATGTCAACGACGCAGAAAGTATTGAACAAATCATAAATTTTGTAGATGAAAACAAGGTAAATACTTTTGTAGCAGTCTTGCTTCTGAGCATAAATTTGCTACAAAAACTAAACTTAATTTCATTGGCTACAGTAGAAGCTTTACAAAAAAAACAAAAACTTTCTTTCAGCCATCGACAGCTTCAAGCAGAAATAGAATCTTGGATTACAGAAATCAATACAAATGATCTGAAATCCAATTATTCTTTTCTTCTCGAATGTGATTTACCAGAGCAGCAAGACATCCTTGGCCTCATTTATCAATCGCTTTTACTCGAAGGAAAAAAATCCCAAACTGGCTCATACTACACTCCTAAAAATATAGTTGACAACATAGTAAAAGAGTACATCAAAACCGATTCTAAAGTTTTAGATCCATGCTGCGGCACAGGACAGTTTTTATTAGCCTTCGCTGATATAGTAGATGATCCAAAAAATGTTTACGGAATAGATATTGACCCAATGGCTGTCCGAATTGCCAGGATCAATCTGTTGGTGAAATACAAAGACAAGGATTTTGCACCAAATATCGTATGCAAAAATACGTTATTTGAAATCGGTAATTATGATTTGTTCAGCTTAAACGATGAAAACATCAGAGATTTTGATGTAATAGCAACAAATCCGCCTTGGGGTGTTCATTTTTCGAAGAAAGATATTGAACGACTAAAAACAATGTATCCAAACATTACTTCTTTTGAGTCTTTCTCCTACTTTTTGAAAAAGAGCATTGATTTACTCAAAACGGACGGTATTATCTCTCTTGTTTTGCCCGAATCTATCCTAAACGTAAAAACTCACAAGGATATTCGTGAAATAATCCTCAAAAATACTACCATTAAAAAAGTGGCTTATTTAGACAGAATATTCAAGAATGTTTTTACCCCTGTTATCACAATAGATTTACAAAAATCCACATCCAAAAAACAAAAAATAGAAATAGTCAAAGGCGAAGATAGTTATCCTGTAGAACAAAGTCGTTGGTTACAAAATCAGGATTTTATATTTGATATACATGTGAATGCGAGTGACAATGCAATAATTGACAAGATGTACTCATTACCGCACAAAAATCTACTTGGTCATGCTGACTGGGCGTTGGGTGTAGTTACGGGCAACAATAAAGAATATGTGGTTTCAGAGCAAAATGAAGGGCACGAACCAATCTACAAGGGAAAAGATATAAATTGTATGGTCTTGGGCGAAGCAAAAAACTACATTAAATTTACTCCGGAAAAGTTTCAGCAAGTTGCTCCTGTTCAAAAATATAGAGCAAAGGAAAAATTAATTTATAGATTCATTTCTAAAAAACTTGTTTTTGCATACGATGATAAACAAAGTCTGACGCTCAACAGTGCAAATATAGTTATCCCAAATATTGAAAACTATCCAATAAAAGTTATTGCTGCGTTGTTTAATTCATCGCCATACCAATTTTTATTTCAAAAGAAATTTTCAAGTATTAAAGTTTTAAAAAGTCATATAGAGCAGCTGCCTCTGCCCGAATGGGGTATTGAAATTCTTGATGAGATATCAAAACATGCCGATCAAGTAATTGAAAATCAAATAGGTTTTGAAAAATTGGATGATTATATTACTAACCAATTTGGTTTCACAGCCGAAGAAAAGGAGAGCATTTATCAATCTGTCAAATAATTACTATGGAAGAACTAAAACAAAAACTAGAGAAACTTATATCAAAACTCTCTACAAAACAAGAAAAAGAGCTACGACTGAGACTTGAAAATTTGATTTCTGTCTATCCTTTTAACGAGTACGAATATATCATCTCAAGTCTGTTAGGACTTAAGAAAATCACTCTTGATGACTATTTGGAAATTCGTGACGAATATATCGCACGAAATATGTATCTCTACATTTTTGAAATTTCTGCACCACGTGGTTTTGGCGAGCAGTGGGCACAAGGACATTTGAAAGAATTAGCACCCGAACTAACAAAGCCAACAAAAAAGATTGACCCAAATTACTCAGGGCAATATGACTTTTTGTATCCTGTTTCAGATGATGAGACAATCACTATCGAGGTAAAGGCATCTCGTGCAGTGGACTTTGACAGTCAGGAAGCTTTGTATGTTAAAGCACTATCATGGGAATCCGGCAAGCCTTTTGACATGAATTTTCAGCAGATTAAACCCAAATGTTGTGATGTCTTTGTATGGATAGGTGTTTGGAGAGATGTTATCAAATACTGGGTACTCTCATCGGATGAAGTTGCAAAGAATAAATATTACTCAAAAGGT
This sequence comes from Candidatus Woesearchaeota archaeon, assembly GCA_964518155.1. Classification (GTDB taxonomy): domain Archaea; phylum Nanobdellota; class Nanobdellia; order Pacearchaeales; family GW2011-AR1; genus JAUSKC01. Next base: position 2,803 of record CAZFDH010000039.1, on the reverse strand, counting down.
CAACATCGTGGTAACAGTGGCGAAGGACAGCTGCATGTGAAGCATGACAATATTGATACGTTCAAAAAATACGAAGTTAAACCGAAAGAACTCCTTGATAAAATCATTGAAGCTTATAACCGACAAAAGAAGAAAAAATAATTCTACACATGCAAAAAGTAAATGAAACAATAAATATCAAAGAAGAATATTCAGTTTTTACTGATGACTATTCATTTATTTTTTATTGCAAAGGTGAATTTGAAATAGCACTGAATAAATCAAAGCGAGATAATTTGGACTATTTAAAATTATACTCTTTTTTGCATTTAGTTTTAGAAATCAGCTTATCGCAACTATTTAGACAATTTGTTCTTGGACATGTTTACTTAAAAACAACTGATAAACTTCTGACCACCGAAGAAATGGACAAAAAAGATATTAAAGAAAAATTTGAGACATTGTCACACTTTTTACCTACGACAGACGTTGATAAACTGAAAGGATGGTACTGTAATTTTGCAGTAAAAAGAAATAAAATATTGCATGGACACGCTGTAGGTGAAAAATGGGTAAATGGAATAGGTAAAGTAACAAGAATTAAAGATTGGTTTAACGAACAAGAAGTTAACGCCCACTTAAAGAACTACAATAAAATTGTTAATCTGATGCGTGACAGCATAGACAAATTACCCGCTTTTACAGCTTCGGGTAAAAAGGATATGAAAAATATATTGTACAGTTTCTAGAATAATAAGGTATTTGGGGCGGGGGCAATTCACCCCTTTAATTCCCCTCTTGCCCCGCCCCAAATGGAAAAAAATTTTGTTTTGTACTTTTAATAATTGAAGCTACGCGAGGCAAAAAAATTGAGAAAAAGAGAAAAGCGTACGTTCCCACGCTGCGCTCTCATGCACTCCGCTTCGCTCCGTGTCATTCGGGTCGGACAACAGCGTATATCTGGCTCGCTCCTGCCGTCGCTCGACCCATATTGCTCCCTGCGGTCGCAACATCAGATATACGCGAACGTTATATGAAATATGCTTTTCTTTTTACGGCTAACGCCTTACACTTTTCTATAATGAACAAATTTTATTTTTAATTTTTTAAGAGGGGGGTATTGTGTTTTCTTCGCTCCTCTCGTCGCTCAGAAAACTATTATAAATATATGTTGGATTATCAACTCTACAATTTAAAATTTCATGCTGGTAAAATATCCAGCATACAAAAGTTGCCAAATCAAGAAGCAATAAAAACATTTACAAAACCCGCAACGACAAATAAATTGCCTAAAATCTATCTTGTCAAACATAACAATGACATTGTTTATGTTGGTATTACAACGCAAAGTATAACTAATCGCCTCAGGGGCGGTTTTATTGCAACTGGCAAACACGGTTATCATGGCTATAAATGGAAGAATTTAAACGAAGTTGACATTGCTATTTTCTTTTTTGAAAATTCAATAGAAAAGATAGAAGCTATTGAAGCCGAAATAGTTTATCTCATACGTTCAGAAACAGGATTTTGGCCAAAATATCAAACAGAGATACATTTTCACAATGCCACAATAAAAGAAAAAGGAAACGCTCGTGAAATTTACAAGATAGCAAAAAAATTATGAGCAATTCACAAATGATTGATAAATATAAAGGTTGCCTAATCGGTCTTGCTTTAGGTGATATTTTAGGTGTCCCCTTCGAATTTTGGAAAAAAGAAAATGTAGCTAAATACCTTGATAACCACGAACTTGTAACAAAAGATTTTTCTTATGGAGATATAAGCTTTCCAGCTGGTTTTTACAGCGATGATACCGCAATGACCATTTGTTTAGCCGAAAGTCTTATTGAGAAAGGATTTAATCTAGATGACCAATTTGAACGCTACCAGAAATGGTATTTATTTGGATATGCAACTCCGTTTGATGATCGCGGTTACGGAATTGGGCAACAAACATTGAAAGCATTATCGAGAAAAATTGATTTTACAAAAATGAGCGGACTAGATGAACGAGCGGGAGGTAATGGCAGTTTAATGCGGTGCGCGCCAATCGGACTGTATTATCAAGGCAATAACCAAGAAATTAGAGACAAAAGCTTGCTTGCAAGCTATATAACACATGATTACCACATATCAGGATGGACGTGTATTATTTTAAATACGATTTTATCTTTTATTATTGATGGCTATGATAAAAAACAAATATTTTCAGAGATAAAAAATATTTTAAAAAATATAGCGCCTGATGAAATTAAAAAAATATTTGAAATTGATTATGATTCAATGAAAGAATTTAATCATAATATAAGCGGATATTCTGTGGATACACTTAAAATAGCTCTTTGGTCGTGGCTGACATCAGAAAATTATTTGGAGAGCATTAAAAAAGTAGTTTTACTTGGAGACGACGCAGATACTTTTGGAGCCGTCACTGGTGCCATAACAGGATGCTATTGGGGTTATAATTCAATTCCGACTGAATATAAACTGCCTATCATAAAACATGATTACATAGTAAATCTAGCTGAAAAATTACACGAAAAAAATATCCAAATCAAAGGGAATTAATGAGGAGTCTTGGCTCCGGGGCATTCACCCCCAGCCCCTCTGCCCCTACGCCAAGACAAAAATAAAATTTGTTCATTACAGAAAAGTGGTCTCGCTGAGGCGAGACAAAAAGAAAAGCATACATCATATAACAAGTTGTATCTGGTTACGGCTTTTTACAAAAGCCTCCACCCAAATTGCTACGCAACTTCAGATACAACTAACGTTAGCGGGGCCACTCTAGAACTATTGACACATACCCAGGATTTTGTTTAAA
>CAZFDH010000038.1:0-8321 GCA_964518155.1 Candidatus Woesearchaeota archaeon | reverse complement strand
ATTGGGGACCAAACTCTGCAGCATTAGGAGAAATTATGTGTCTAAGAAATGATCTTTCACTATTTTCAACAAGAAGTGGAAGAGAAGTAGGCTATGACGGAAGAATGATATATGCCTTTGATGTTGAAGGAGAAGGATTTAATAAAGAATACGAGAGAGATCATGATAAAAAAGGTGTCCCGACAGGAGAGGGCAGAGAAGCACCAAAGCAGAATATCCGAATTAATATAACTAAGGCAGGAAGAGAGTCAGATTTAAAGAATGATTGTGAACTAGAAACAATACTTTTATCTAGAGGATTTAAAGTAGTTGATCAAAGACAATCATAATCTTTATAACTTCGGTTTATTTTCGAAATGAGTTCTAAAAGATGGTTTGGAGTTTGTATAGTGGAGAGAAATTTCTTGAGCCGCTTTGTTTTTCTAACGGGAAAAATCAGGCGCAAGTTGTCGAAGAAGTTTTGAAAGAAATAGGTAAAGGCCATAAAGTAATCTTTATCCGAGGGGTTTGCGGAACCGGAAAAAGTGCAATTGCGTTAAACATTGCAAGAAATTTAGGCAAAACTTCAATTGTTGTACCAGGAAAAAATTTACAGACACAATACAAAAAAGATTACGAGCATAACAAATATCTTCTTAAGGAAAATGGTGAACGGCTCAAAATCAGTGTGATTACTGGAAGAAAAAATCACGCGTGTAGATATTCCAAAGAAAATAAAATAATAACTTCTAAAAGAGAAATAAATACGAGACTAGACGACATTTTTTCTGGAAATGTTAAAGAAAAATCTAATCAAGATGATGAATCTGCGGATAGAAATGACTTGCCTTGCAAAATAGAAATAAAAGAAAAGAACATGTTCAAGATAAAAGAATATCTAAAACAAAATAAAAATATTAATCACACAAGTTTTAATTCCGCACGGGATGTCAGAAGAGTTTCCGTCGCCGCTGCCTGCCCTTATTGGAGTCCTGTTCTGCCTGAAAAATACGAACTAAAAGGATTTGAAGAAAACAAAAAAAGAACTTACCTCGGCCTAAACAATATGAAATTTACGATTCATCAAGGCAAAAGAGGGTGCCCATTTTATGAGCAATTTAATTCTTACATTGACTCAGATATAATTGTGTTTAACTCAATGAAGTATAAGCTTGAATCTGCGCTGAAGAGAAAACCATTCACTGAAGTAGAAATAATTGACGAGTGCGATGAATTTTTAGATAGTTTCTCAAACCAAAAGATGATAAACATTGACAAAATGCAGAACTCGCTTATCGAATTATTTTTGAACGATGACAGCGAAAAAGTTGGGACTGAAATAAATGAGACTATTAAAGAACTACGAAGAGACCGCAGAATTGAAGCGGCGATTATATCTAGGCAAATACTTCCGATAAAGGAAACACCTGTTCATGGACTTATTAAAATATTTTTGGATAATTCTGAGATATTATCAGTAATCGACGAAGAAAATTATCTTTTTGAAGTTGAAGAAGCTGCCAAAATGTTCGAAGATTTTTTAGATGAAACTTATGTAACGTTTGAGAAAAAAGAAAATAATCTTTTTGTGAGTTTAGTCACGACAAACTTGGCCAAAAAATTCAAAGAAATGGTTGATAAAAACAAAAATGTTGTGTTAATGTCTGGAACGCTTCATTCAGAAGAAGTCTTGAAAAAAGTTTTTGGTCTTGATGATTTCAAAATAATTGAAGCGGAAGTTCAGCAGCAAGGACAAATTGATGTAATGGAAAGCGGAAAAGAAATGGACTGCAAATATGATAATTTTTCAAACGGAAAAAATTCTAGAAAAGACTACCTTGAAGCGCTAAACAAATGCGTTGAGATATCAAAAAAGCCGACGCTGGTGCATGTAAATAGTTTTTCAGATCTCCCAAATGAAAGAGAAAAGAAAGAACTTGAACTCAATCATTTAATCACAAGAGAAGAACTCGAGGAAACACAAGGAAAGGACAACGAAGGCAAAGAAGTTGAAAAATTCAAGAAGGGTGAAATTGAAGTTTTATTTTCTACAAGAGCCTCCAGAGGAATAGATTTTCCTGGCGAACAATGCAACAGTATAGTATTTACAAAATATCCTTATCCAAATGTTCAAGACGCTTTTTGGAAAATTTTGAAACAAACAAAGCCGGATCAATATTGGGGATTTTACAAAGACAAAGCAAAAAGAGAGTTGTTACAAAAAATTTATCGAGGACTTCGTTACGCACAAGATCATGTTTATGTTCTTTCACCGGACAGCAGAGTGTTAAAAGAATTCAAAATTAATGGTGTTTAAGTGGTTTTTGACCTTTCTTTTTTCTGTAGAATTTATATGCAAATCTTAAGGCTACAACCAAAATAATTCCATAGACAAAAGAGGAAATTGAAAACGAACTTTGTGGTTGAACTGTTCTGGAAAATGCTTCACGGTCGAAATAAGCAGAAGTTTTGTAAGTCCTTCTTGTGTTTGTCTGATCGTTATAGTTAATTATGAATTCTATTTCTCCTTCGTAAAAATCTCCGGTAAATGAAACTGTGTCCTCTTCGTTTGAGGAAAGTGTCCCAATAGTTTCTTTATTTGATCCATAAATTAAAACGTTGTCCTGCCGAGGAACTTCGATTGTAACTGCTTCAAGTTCCTGGTCTCCCAAGTTGATCAGTTCTAAATTTATTTTTTTAGTTGTAAAATCATATTGCTTAACTGCTATTTCAAATTCTGAGAGTGCGTTGTCAACGTTGATTTCAAAATTCTTTTTGAAAGTTCCAGTCTTGGTGGAATAAGTTATTGTCAGATTGTTATCTCCATCTAAGGCATTTGGATCAACTCTTAATGTGTAAGGAACAATCCAATGGGTTTTATAATCGTTGTAAAAAGTTCCAGATCTTATTGATTTAGTATTTTCCGAAGAATCCAAATAGAAAGGGTAAACTTCATCAACGGATATTTTTATTTCTCCACAATCCAGATTTGTAACTCCTTCGACTTGGAAAACTACTTTAACATATTCTCCCGGTACTGCAGGGTAAGGATCCTGATTTATCAAAGAAACATCTAAGTTACATGCAGCACTGATAAAACTGATTGAAAATAAAAACATAAAGCTAACTAACACCACACTCTTTTTCATGAAGGAGAAAATGAAAACGGGTTTATAAAGTTGATGATGAAAATTTTCAAGATTAGAGAACGCCCCCGCCAGGAATCGAACCTGGGAGCCCGAAGGGCCCAGTTAACTTGTTATGTTAGTAAGCTAAACTTATCCAAACTCAAGACTGGTGCACTACCACTGTGCGACGGAGGCATCAATAGTATATTTCGGGATTCGGCTTTATTTAAACTTAACTGATAAGAAAGATATGGACCTTGAGAAAACTGTTTCACCTTTCTATCAACATCAAATAATTCCTTCAAGAGCATCGACAAATCTTCAAGAAATAACTTACTTCCCGAATGAAATATTATTGTGCCATTACTTCTAATGCATCCATCAGTTACCAAAACTCCTAAAAGAAAATTTAGTTTTTCATCTTCAGAGGAATTCTTGACAAACTCTGGAATTCTAAGGCTATCTCTCTTAACTCCAATTGGGAATCCTAGTGAAGATATCTTTTCAAAAACTTCTTTAGAGTAAGAATGAAACTCATAAATTCTTTTTCTATTATCTCGATCCCTAGGGTAAAAATGCCCTTTTACTTTAAAGATGCGATAAAATAACTCATCAAACATAATCATTAATCTTTTGTCAGTATTACAAAATCCAACATAGTGGTCGTAATAGGTACCATATTTTCTTTTTTTAGTGTGTATAGATAAATGTCCGTCTCCACACATCATTCCAATAAATAAAGATAGATCCTTATCCATGAATATAAACCAGAACTAAACTATTAATATGTTGGTAACTCTAAAATAGTCATTACTTTAATCCAATCCAAATAATCTTTTCCACCAAGGTTTCTTGGGTTCAACTACCATAGAATTTCCTTCGTCGTCGATTAATTCATGACTAATTTTAGGACTGTCCTGGAGCATTGGCGCTCTTTGAGAAAGATCCTGATGAACTTTTTTGAACGCCATTTCAACAATTGAACGAGAATAACCTTGTCTTATCAAAGCCCACTTCAAAGACTCTTCAGTGTAACCTTTAGAAAGATTTCTTTGAATGTAATCTACAAGTTTTCTAAGATTGTCCGAATCACTCATATAAAATAGAGATAATATCTGTTTAAAAATTATTCTTTTCTCAAAAATATACTATTTTATTCTAATCGGATTAGATTTTTTGCAGAAATTAATCGCTTCTTCAATACGCTCCTTTGATTCTGAATGGAAAGTCATAATTTTTTGACCTTTCGAAACTTTATCTCCGACATGAACATGAAGATAAATTCCAGCCGATTTCATTACAGGAGAGCCCAAAATTCTTCCCAAGAAATTAAGAGATTTGTTGTTCATTTCGAGAACTTTTCCTGCCCTATGAGCATAAATCTCTTTTGTAAATTTAGCTTTAGTTATGCGTGAAAGTGAGCCGTTTTGCGCTTTAATTATCTCCTTGAATTTTTCGAAAGCTTTACCTGAATACAAAATTTCCTGCGCCATTTTTTCTCCTTTTCCTTTCTTAGCTTTCTTTGTTAATTCCAAAAGCTGGCCTGAAAGATAAATCGCTTTTTTCTCCAGAGCTTTAGGTCCTTGCTTTTCCGGATCAAGAATCTCAATTATGTCAATTAATTCTAGAGAGGGGCCAATTCCATTTCCAATAGGCTGGTTTCCGTCGGTGAGAACAACCCTAAGATGAAGTTTGAAATGTTTTCCAATTGCTTCGAATTTTTTCTTAAGTTTTAACGCTTCTTTTTTGTCAACTTTAGCACTTTTTCCGTAAGGGATATCGATCAAAATATATTTGCTCCCTACGGCTAGTTTTTTTGACATTATTGAAGCCAAAAGCTGCGCTTCAGGATCAAGATGAAGAACTTTTTCGATTTGAATAATTTTGTCGTCGGCTGGGACTAGTCCTAATGATCCCCCCCAAACCATGCAAGCACCGGTTTTGTTAACTATTTTTTTTAACTGATCACCTGAAATATCGACGTCTGCAATAGTTTCAATAACATCGGCAGTTCCAGCAGCGCTTGTAATCGCACGCGAAGAAGTTTTTGGAATCGTTAAACCCGCAGCGGCACAAATTGAGACGACTAAAGGAGTTGTTCTATTTCCCGGAATTCCTCCAATAGAATGTTTGTCTGCAATAATGTGGTTCTTAAATTTTATCGTCTTTCCCGACGCCAGAAGCGCTTTAATCAGAGAAAAAGTTTCGTTCATAGTCATTCCGTTTTTGTACATTGCAGAAACAAACAAAGAAATTTCCGCTTCAGACAAGGAATTATTAACTACATCTTTGATTATGTAGAGAATTTCATTTTCATTTAATTCATGTCCGTTTAATTTCTTCTTAATATAAAGCAAACTTTGCGGGTTTGCAGAGATGTTTACATGAACGAACTGACCTGACTTAAGTTTTAAGATTTCTTTCAATTCGGAAGAGACCACAATCTCGTTTTTCTTAATCAAGTCTTCAACAGTATCGATAATTGTAGAAAATTCTTTTGGACTAGAAGAGATTGTTTTTATTGTAATTCTATCTTTAGGTTTGATATTTAAACTTTCAGCAGTTTCTTGATTAACCATCGCTACAGGAAAACCGGCCGACCATTCTAAAAATCTTATTTTAAGTTTCATTTCAAGAAGCTTTAGGTTCTTCTATGAATAACCCAGGTATTTTTTTATTTCTGTAAAGTTCCAGGATAATTAAAAGATAAGATAAGATTAACGGACCAAGAATCAATCCGATAATGTTGAACATGAAAAGTCCTCCAATCATTCCTATTAAAATTATAGACGAGTGAATACTTGTCTTTCTTGACACAATTGCCGGGCGAAGGAAATTATCAACTGTGGAAGAAATTATTCCGAAAATCAAAACTCCAAATGCCTGGAAAGTGTTTCCGCCGATGATTAAAAATACTGAAACAGGGAGCCAGATCAGTGCGGTTCCGATTATAGGTAGAACTCCGGATAAGATTGCAAGAAGAGTTAAGAATAATGCATTAGGGACTCCGAACAAGAAAAAACCAAGTCCGGCAATTATACCCTGCAAAATACCAATAACGATTTGACCGTAAATCATTGAACTTGTAATCCCTTCAGAATATTTGAAGAACTTATTTTGAACATCTTTGGAAAAAGGCATTAAACTCTTTACATATAAAATTAATTCGTCTTGATCTCTGAGAACAAAGAAGAAAGTAAAAAGTATAACTGTTAAATGCAAAAATAGTGTCGGGAAATTTAAGATTAAGTCCCCTAGAGAGTTTACTAAAGAATTTGCAGTTCTGCTTATGAATGATTCCAGAATCGTTCCCACTTGAGTTGAGAAACTATCTGAAGCGAAAAAAGAAGGGAAGAGAGATTTCAAGATTTCTACCATGTCCATCTGCTGGACAGCAACGTAAATCTTTACAGACTGCTCAACAAAAATAGGTGTTAAGAACCAAATAGGAATTCCAATTAATAAAACGATTAAAATAATTACCAATGATGCGGAGATATTTCTAGATTTGGTGTATCTTAAGATCATCCTATAAACTGGATTAAAAACAAATGCTAAGATTATCCCAATTATTATTGAGACTAAGATTGGTTTAAGCAAGAAAAATGAGAGAACTAACAACAAAATTAAAATTGTTGTAGTCATAACACGATTAACATATAATTCGTCCATACAGCACCTCAATAAAATTATGAAGTTCAAATTTATAAAGGTTTGCCGACAAAAATTTATAAACGATGATAGGTAGAAATTAATATGAATTTTGTAAAAAAGATTGCTGAAGGAAAAGCGGATGAGATTGTGCACTTACAATTCCAGAAATTTAGTCGGGGAGAGTTCAGAGACAAAGCGGGAATAAAGGCAAAAAACGTCAAAGAAAAATATACAATTTACACTGGGGCGGAATTTTCAAATGAACTTGTAAGAATGATGGCTGAAAAGTTGAGTTCTCAAAGAGCAAAAGTAACAGGAGCGGTGATTTCCACAAACGATTTGACCGGCAAGATTGATTTCAAGAGCAAAAAACAATTCCAAGGTGTTAAGAATTATTCAATTGACAAAGAAATGACTGGAAATGAAATATTAAAACTATTAGATGAATTTCCTAAAACTTTTTTTGCGTTGAGTTTTCAAACGGATGATTCACAGCTAAAGATAAAACCGAAGGCTCCGATGTCTGGAAAACCAAAAGGAAATTCTGATGAACCTAAAGCTCCGGATTTTTGCAAACTTGTTACGACAGACAAAGAGTTTGGAAGGAGTTTTGTTTTTGAAAAACCTGATTTCAAAGAAGCGCAGATTAATCACACATATTTTATTGAAGACATTGTTGTTCCACCGCACCTTAAAGGAGAAAAAGATTTTGCAAAAGTTAGAGAAGGCGCTTTAAGAAAAGGAAAAATTGTTCGAGAAGGCGTGATCGATGGTGAGAAGGTAAAAAGAGAAATAAGGTTTGAGGCGTAATTCTTGGGTGAAAAATAATAGATATAAATCTATAAAAGAAAAAATATTATGTAAATTATGGAAAAGAGTTTCACATTCATAGACTTATTCGCAGGTATCGGTGGGTTCAGAATTGCATTAGAAAACCTTGGAGGAAAATGTGTTTTTAGTTCAGAATGGGATAAATACTGTCAACAAACTTACAGAGAAAATTTTGGAGAAACCCCTGAAGGAGACATAACAAAAATTGATGAGAAGTCGATTCCAGATCATGATATACTGACAGCAGGTTTTCCATGTCAGGCTTTCAGCATTGCAGGAAGAAGGAGCGGATTTGAAGATACCAGAGGAACACTTTTTTTTGATGTTGCAAGAATAATCAAAGAGAAAAAACCAAAAGCAATTTTCCTTGAGAATGTCAAAGGATTAGTTAATCATGATAAAGGCCGGACACTGCAAATAATTCTAAATGTTCTGAGAAACGATCTAAATTATTTTGTTCCAGAACCCAGAATTGTTAATGCAAAATTCTTTGGAGTACCTCAAAATAGAGAGAGGATCTACATCATAGGTTTTAGAAAAGATTTAGGAGTGAGTAAATTTGAATATCCTAAGGGAGAAAATAAAAGAAAAACCATTAAAGACATCAAAGAGAGGAAGGTTGTTTCACCAAAATATTACCTTTCAACCAGATATCTCGAAACACTGAGAGAACATAAAAAGCGTCATGAAGAAAAAGGCCATGGATTCGGATTTGAAATAATAAAAGAT
>CAZFDH010000037.1:0-9853 GCA_964518155.1 Candidatus Woesearchaeota archaeon | reverse complement strand
TTCCATCGCTTGACTTCACGCTGAGGATCTTCGATAGAGGTGAAGATATAAAAGAGAGAATTAAGTATGCTGCAGAACTTTTTCTTGAGAAATCAAAAGGAAAAGAGATCTTAGTAATAAGTCACTTTGATACTGATGGTATAAGCTCGGCATCAATAATGATAAAAGCGCTTAAAAGAAAAGATATTAAGTTCTCAGTAAAAATACTAAAGGGGCTGGAAGAAAGGATAATTCAAGATCTTCCAGAGAATAAATTAATTTTATTTTTAGATCTTGCCTCAGGAAGTTTAGATTACATTGCGCAAAAAAACACTGAATTTTTCATAATCGATCATCATGAAATTATCCAGCAAATCCCTTCAAATGTAATAATGGTCAACCCGCAATTACATGGAAAAGAAAAGATAAGCAGCTCAGGTTTAACTTACCTATTTTGCAAAGAACTAGACAAAGAAAATACTTCATTAGCAAAACTTGCAGTCTTAGGGATGATTGGAGACAGAATGGATCAAGAAATAGATAAGCTGAACAATGGAATTGTGAATGATGGAGAGGTTATGAAAAAAAGAGGATTATTGATTTACCCGTCGACAAGACCTATCAATCGAACACTAGAATTTTCTTCTAACCCATATATCCCAGGAGTAACCGGAGATGTAAAAGGAGTTTTAGATTTATTAAGAGAATGTGGAATAACTCCGGAAAAGAGTGGGTACAAAAGTTTAATTGAACTAAATGAAGAAGAAATGTCAAAATTAGTTACCGCAATAATGCTTAGAAATCCAAAAGCAAGACATGAAGAAATAATTGGAGATATTTTTTTAGTAAAATTATTTAATAAACTAGAAGATGCGCGAGAGATAAGTGCAAAAATAAATGCCTGTTCTAGATTAGGTAAACCCGAAGTTGCGCTAAAGTTATGCTTAGAAATTCCAAATTCAAATAAACTTTCAGATACCATTTACGTAAAATATCGTCAGCATATTGTGTCTGGACTAAAATTCGTTTCAGAAAATCCAAAAATAGAAGGAAGGGGATTTACAATAATTAATGCAAGAGACCAAATTAAAGAGACAATGATTGGAACAATCGCAAGTATAATTTCAAGTTCTTCACTTTACGAAGAAGGAACAATAATTACTGCAATGGCATATTATGAAGATAAAATAAAAATTTCTTCAAGAAACGTCGGACGAAACGGCCGCAATGTTAGAGAAATACTAGCTAACGTCGTCGATAAAGTTGGAGGAGAGGTCGGAGGTCATCCGTTTGCTGCCGGATGCATAATAAGCCAAGAAAAAGAAGATGAGTTTATTGACCATCTTAAAAAAAATTTAGAAATTGAACTTGTCCGAATGTAATCGGAAGTATTTTAAAACAAAATTTACTCTACAAAGTATGGTAGAGCGACGATATAAACGGATTTCTATTCCATTTCATAAACAAGAAAAAATTTATTATTGTGGTCCTGCATGCGTGCAAATGATCTTGGAATATTTTGGAACAGAAAAAACTCAAACAGAACTCGCAAGAAAATTGGGGACGAATTCAAGATACGGAACGCCGCATAAAAATGTTGTGAAATATTTTGTAAAAAATAAGTTTCACTGTTATGTTAACAATCACTCGACAATTCATGAAATAAAACATTTCCTTGAAATGAAATTGCCAGTCATAGTAAATTACATCGAACCGTCGGAAAACGAAATCCATTACGCAATTGTTAAAGGATATGGAAAAAACGGAATTATCCTTAATGACCCCTGGAATGGAAGCAATCTAAAGATGACGGAGGAATTTTTCATCTCGCGCTGGCTCGATTACATAAAACATTACTCCTATCATCAGGGAATAATTGTTGTCTCAAAAGAAAAATTCAATGTAGGAAAGATAATAACTTAACCCTAAACCTTAAAAACCTACCCATTATCCTATTCTCATGAGAATCGAAGAAGGAGACATCGTTTTATGCACAGTTGAAAGAATTGAAGGAACAGTTGTATTCGTAAAAATAGACTCAAACGGTTCAGGAACAATTAATTTTAGTGAAGTCTCTCCAGGAAGAATTAGAAACATTAGAGATTTTGTAGTGCCGAAAAAGGTAATAATTTGTAAAGTGTTAAGAATTTTACCGACGGGAAATGTTGAACTTTCATTGAGAAGAGTTACCCCAAAAGAACAAAAAGAAATGCGTGAACAAAAAAAACAAGAGAAAAGTTTCATCAGCATTCTAAGAACTACTTTAAATGAAAAGGCAAATCCGATAATTGCAGATCTGGAAAAAGAGGGAAATATTAACGGCAAAATCGAAGAGTTCAAAGAAAATCCTGAAAAATTGGATAAATTAATTGGGAAAGACAATTCAAAAAAAGTTTTTGAGATATTAAACAGTCAAAAATCAAAAATAATAAAGATAAGAAAAGAAATAAATTTAACAACAACAAAACCGGACGGATTAAATTTAATAAAAAAGATCTTAGGAAATAAAGAAATATCAGTAAAATATATTTCCGCCGGAAAATATTCCCTAGAAGTTGAAACTTTGGATCCAAAGGTCGGAAACAATATAATAAGAGATTTTTTAATAAGTATAGAAGAAGAGTCAAAAAAACAAGGATTAAATTTAATAGTTAAAAATTAATTATTTTGAACCTTGAACTATTCCTAAAATCCCGCCGATAATTGAAAGTAAATCGCTTGAAATAATTCCTGCAACAAGTGCAATTACTCCCCCTTTAAGAGTAGACTTAGGAACTTTCATTAATTTGGCAGAATATAATTTTGCAAGTCCGACAATTAAAACAAACGCAAAAACTGCGAAGGCTATAATAGCAAACAAAAACGGTGCTTGAAGCAAGATTTCTCCTTCAGGTGAATTAATTCTAATACTCGGAACGAACATTAAAATTATGGACGCGAAAAACAAAACTGCCGCCAAGATCAAAGTTAAAATTCCTCCGATCAAAGTCAAAACACTTCCTACAGTCGAACTCTTTGCCATAAACAAAATACAAAACCAAATTATTTAAACCTTGCCCTGTTAAAATAAAAATGAAATTAAAATACTATGTTAAAAACGAAAAGAAAATCTATACTTTGAAAAATAAAATCGCGGGCGAAAAAATAAAAGACGCTCATTACAAATTTGTCAAAATAAGAAACGCTCCGAATAAAAATTAGTTTGGAACTAAATTCATTCCAGCGCCAACCAAATAATCAACTTGAGATTCATCATAACGTCCCCTTACTCTTTGAGCATAATTCCCAAACCCGTTTAACAAAATGCTAGTTCCTTTTCCATTTCTGCCAACAGTTCCACCTAAAAATAAAAAATTCAGTGCCTTATCTGTCTCTTCACAAACTCCATACTTATTAACGGTAAATCTACTCCTTAGAATTTCATCTCCTTGAATGGCATTTGCAACCTGATCATCAAGATTAGAAAATCGAGACCCATCAGGATGAGCAGAAAGCATAAGAATTAAAATATCAGTTGCATCAATTTCTAATCTATTACCGACAGCTGTTGCCATATCAATTAAAACAAAAATGTGTTTATAATAATTATTGTATTAAAAAATTATAAAGATAGCATCATTTCTTAACAGAAATACTAACCCCTCCGCTACTTCTTCCAGTAAAATAAATCTATTTATCAAAATAAACAAGGCAGAGGACTATTTGCCCAATCTTATAAAGATAATTTTTGTCCTAACCTCTCCAGATAACCAATCATTCCTGGATCAAATAATCCTAACTCTTCAATTTCTCTTGCGATTTCCCTAGTCTGAGGAGTAGTTTCATAAAAAAAATAAGGACCAAAATTCTTTAACCCAATCATGCCCCCATAATCGGCTTGAGCAGAAAGCAAGTCATTTATTTGATGAGAATAACCATCACTATCAACATCAAAATGTTTTGCAATTGTTGAATCCTTTCCTTCTTCACAAACCACCTTAGATAACCTTCTCAATAATCCGTTATTTCTAGAAACAAACCTTGTTCCAGACGGAACCACTGAAATCATAACTGCTAATATCCTATATTGTACATGTTCTTTAGAATCAGTTTGGTTGACAAAATATTTTGCTTCTCTCTTCTTAACCATAAATAAAAAACTGCTTTACGCTTTATAATAATTATTGTCCTAAAACAACTTCTGCTGCTGCTTATGTTCTTGGACTTCTTCTTTTACAATTTCCATATCTTTTTCCCACAAGGGAGTTAAATCCCTTTTGTAGATAATTGCTGCCGGATGAAAAAGAGGAATTAATTTAATCTCAACACCGTCGATTTTGACCATTTTAATTTTGCCGTGGACTAAAGTTATTCCTGCTTGTTTATCCATTTTCTCGACGTCACAGCCAGCCAAAAAGAATTTCGTTGCATAATTTCCCAGTGAACAGATAACTTTTGGCTTAATCTCCTTTATTTGATGCAAAAGCCATGGCGTATGGGCTTTTATCTCTTCAGGTAGTGGATCTCTATTCTCAGGCGGCCTGCACTTCAAAATATTAGCAATATAAATGTCCTCCGAACTCAAACCGACATTAGAAAGAAGTTTGTCTAAATTTTTCCCAGCCGCACCAACAAAAGGCAATCCTTGCTCATCTTCATTTCTTCCAGGCGCCTCTCCAACAAACATTATATCTGCATTGAGATTTCCTCTTCCCACAACAATATTTTTGCAGTTTTTACAAATCTCCGTTTCTTTTACTAATCTAACATATTCTGGATCCATTTAAAGAATTAGGAATTTAACTTAATAAGTATTTTGAATTATCTTCTTTTCATTGCAATAACTGCTGCAATTATTACTATTATTAATACAATTCCGCCAATCCAATAACCTGAAGACATTCCACCTTCATCGTTAATAGTATTATTATCTCCTGCTATCGGCCTTTCATTTCCTTCTACATCAGTTACACTAATGCTGTCAGCCCCTTCAGGAACCTTTTCATAAACTGACTTTATCATCACTTTAGCTTGATTGCTTTCAATACTTTCAACTTTAACATAAGTATCATAATAACCATCTTCGTTTAAGTCTAGTTTTGCTTCTTCACCTGCCGCCAAACTTATTTCAGTTGGAGTACTTGCAATCTCTAAAGTTACAGAATTTCCTGAAATACTCTTTACTCCAACACTATGATCAACCGAATTAACTTTAAACTTGAATCTTTCTTTTGCTTTCAAGTTATTAGAATAACCTTCAGTCAACTGCCCTTCATTAATAACATAACTATTGGACCAAGTCGAAGTCGAAGAAGGTCCACTAGTTGAGCCAGAAGAGCATCTAAGAGAACTAAATACTCCGCTTTCACTACCTGTTAAACCGGTATAAGTAGTACAAGTAACAGTATAGTTAAATGAACTTAAGCAACCCACTTCGTCTTGAGTAATTGTCTGACTTGCCGTTCCTGAACCAGTAACAGAAGTTAATATAACACCGCTGCCAGAAACATTACATGAACTGGTAACACCGCTTTCGGCTCCAGAAATAGTTGCAACAAAAACAATTTTTGTTGAACTAGTCTCACTATCATCAAGAGCTAAACTAACCGTTGGAGCATCATTATCTACCCTCAAAGTAAATGATGCCGAGTTATTAATATTTCCAGCATAATCCGTGACCCATAAAGTCATATTATAAGTTCCATCAGTCAAAGAGCTTACATTTACTGAAGCGTTCCAATAATCCGTATAGCCAATTGTTATTAAAGTAGAATTATATTTTGCCTGTTCAATTCCGGAACTGTCAGTAAGATTAAAATAAACAGAGCTTATGTTTGAAATCGCGTCGCTGACCGTTACATTAATCAAAATTAATCCAGTGCTTGCATCAGAATAATTACCGTAATTAACTAACGAAACAAAGCTACTCAGCATTGCAACAGGAGCAGTATTGTCAACTTTAACACTTGCAACTCCGGTAGAGGTTTGAGTGCTTCCAGTTAAATTAGTTGTCATTGCAGTAAAATTATAAGTTCCGTCTGTTAGTCCAGCAATCGAAACAGATGCGTTGTAAAATTGAGTATCAGAAGCGCTGTCGTTCAATATAACTACTAAAACATTCGACGTTCCGACTGCCCCACCAGATGCATTGTAATAAATTGTAACATTCATTGCATTAGCGAGATCAGTAGTTACGTTAACGATCATTGTTGCAGAATAATTTCCTGAAGCTACTGGTCGAACAATTGTTGTAGTTGCAGAAACAAACAGCGTCGAAAAGACAACTACCGCCAAAGCTAAGAATAAAATTCCTCGACCTCTTTTCATCAAAAATATACATCTAACTAATATATAAATCTTTTCCCCGACAAATTTATAAACAACTTTTTTCAAACATCTTTATGCAAAGAACTTTAGTTTTAATAAAACCAGAAGCAGTTCAAAGACATTTGACTGGAAGAATTATTGAACGATTTGAAAACGCGGGACTAAAACTTGCCGCAATGAAGATGGTCTGGGTCGACGAGGATTTTGCAAAAAAACATTACACAGAGGATATTACAATAAGAAGAGGAGAAGCAGTGAGAAACAGATTATTAAAATATATTTCTGAAGGTCCAGTTGTTGCTTTTGTCCTCGAAGGAATAGACGCAATTGAAAACGTGCGCAGAATCACCGGAGGAACTGAACCTAAAACTGCGCAGCCAGGAACAATAAGGGGAGATTTTGCTCATGTAAGTTTTGCTCACGCCGACGCAATTGAAATTGCAGTAAAAAATATAATTCACGCTTCATCCAACCCAGAAGATGCAAAAAACGAAATCGCGCTTTGGTTCACACCGGAAGAAATTCATTCTTACAAAACCGTTCAAGACTATTTCTTTTAAGAAAAGAGTTTAATTGTCTTTATCACTTCTTCTTTAATTCCTTGAATACAATCATAATCTAAAACTTCTTTTTCATCAACCCATGCATAATCCGTGAAACCGCCTTTTTCTGGAATAACTTCTCCTGATTTGTATTTTGCTGCTAGTTTTACAAGAACGACTGGAGTTTCATCAGGCCTTACAAATGCAACACTATTAATATAGAACAGTTCATCTTCAATTTCTATTCCTGCTTCTTCTTTAACTTCTCGTTTTAATAAATCCTCAATTGCATTTTCAAAATCAATTACATCGCCATTCATTCTTGTCGGCTTAGTTATGTCAAAATCTTTCCATTCTAATTTCCCGCCAGGAACAGCATACTTTCCAGGATGAACTTTTTCTCTTTCGTCTCGCTTAAGAATTAAACATTTTCCCTGACGGTAAACAACAACATTTGCAACAAAGTAAAAGAGTTTGTCTTTCTTCGCGTTATCAATACTTATTTTCTCCGCAGGCATAAATCAAATAAAATTACAATTTATTTAAAGATATTCGTTTCAAGTGTAAACTATCTGTATTGAATCTCAAGATTAACCAAATTTGCAAAAGATCATGATCACAGAAAATAAAAAAGAGATGATAAAGTTTCTTAGGTTAACTTGATTTTCACAATCTTAATGGGATTCAAATATTTGTAAGGGTGAGCGATTTCGCGAAAATCAATTCGAAAGCAAAATTAAAAAGTCAGAGCGAGATCGCGAATCGGGTCTGAAGCTTTAGCTTCAGTTTAGTGGACTTTGAAAATCAAAAATTCAAAACATAATCATCCTATACCTCTCAACACAACAAAATATAAAAGTCGAAATTAATTTTAATTAATATGTCATTAGAGAATCAAACTCAATCTAAATCTGTTACAGGAGTAATTAATCTAAATCCTGAATGTTTAGAAATATTCGGGCAAATTCGTCAACAAGTAATAAGGGAGCACCAATGCGAACTTGATGCCTACAGACAAGAAAGACAAGAACTTGCACAACACCATGCAGATCCGAATAGATTGATAATATATTAATTCTAAAAATTTATAACCTCTTTATATGTAAAAATTCTATCCTGCCCTCATAGTTTAGCCTGGATAGAACGCGAGCTTGCGGAGCTTGTAACCGAGGTTCAAATCCTCGTGGGGGCATCCTGTATAAAGTTCAGTGCTCTGGTAATGGATGTATAAAAGTTATGCATCCTTCGGAGTATCATGTAAGATTTATACAACACAGAACGAAGGCTTAAATCAATACTAAGAAAGATAAATGATTCTAAAGAAATCTCTAAATCTAATAAGAAACTGCTTGTAGAGTTTACAAATCACTGCCTTGCTGATAGTGTTGGAAAAAACAAAGCATCTCGTTACCTCTATGACCTTTACAATATCGCTATTTGGCTCAATAAAGACTTAGAGAAGGCTTCTAAAATGTAGATTGATTTTTAAATCTTAAAAACCCCAATAAATTATGGATGACAAGGTAATTAACAAGCAAAGAGCCTTAGTGGCTCTATTTTTGTTATTTATATATGCGGTTATTATAATATCAATCTCTCAGGAACAAGGACAAAATGATTTGGTTCTTACATTACGTCAAAATCCTTTATTTATCTTTTTTTTAATACTTCCAATAATAATGTGGTTCGTTTTTCTAATTAAAGGTAATACAAAATCTGAACTTTTGATATTTTTAAGAGATAACTTTATGAGATATTTATCAAAATTTATGTCATTTATCATTACTGCCTATTTGGCATTCTTTGTTTTAATACCTCACAAAAATGAAGATTTTATTGATATAATTATAGAAATAGTTCTTGCACTTACAGCGTTTGTTTTGTTTTTATTTGCTTGTTGGTTTGAAGAATCAACGAGTCCTCCCATGAACAGGAAAAACATTAAGTCATTTACAAAATTAATTATTAAGATAACTTCTTCTTTAGCAATCCCCTTATTAATATTGTCACTTGGATATTATTTCATCTTCTCTTTAAATTTAAAATCTTCATTTTTAATAGGATTTATACAAACAACTTTACTTTTTGCAAGTTTATCTCCAGCCATAATCTCAAAAGGGAAAAAAATCTGGTTACTAATATTATTTCTTTTACTCTATTCAGGTATGATATTCTGGATGTCTAAATTCCAAGAATTTGCTTTATCTACTTTCCAGCTTTATTTGGCTTTAATAATTGGAATCATCATAGTTATTGTAGGAGTAATCTTTTCTGCAATATTCAAAGAAAAAGAATGGTTCAAAAATTTTTCTAAAGACTTATTTTTAACCTCAAATTAATTAAGAAGATTTATTCAGACTATCTTCAAATTCCTTAAAAGACATAAATGAGATGTTATCTATTGATTTTAGTAAGGGTGTAAATTTTGTCACAATTATTGATTCTATATTATAACCTTCTAAATTCTTTTTAGTCATAGTTTCAAGTTGAGTCAAATTATCTAATAATTCCCTTTCTCTATTTTTATGCTCTTTTCCCATCTCTATCTCAGACGAATCTGGATTATTGTTTAACATTTTTATTTTGAGTAAGTTTTTTCCTGAAAATGCAGAAGGAGGAAAATCACAATATTTTACTTCTATGGACCATAGTTTTTTATTTTTACAATCAAAAGCCAAAATATCATGGCTATATCCTTTCTTTCTTATTTTTACCTCCTCATTAAATGGGACATCAAATCCTTTTGATTTAAGCAGATTTCTAATTTTATCTTCAAAAAATAAGCTGGCTTCTGATTTTCTTTCTAATATAATATTTCTTTCTGGAAATCTCCCCATAAAAAATAAAGAAAATATTAACATAGAATATGGATAGAAATAGGCTTTATCTCCAATTTCCACACCAAGAGGAATTTTACTTCCATCCCCAAATAAAAATTTTCCAAATATTTTACGTTCTTCATCACTTAGTTCATTTCTCTCTAAATGATTCTTTAGTTGTTGTTTTGTCCAAACCATCTTATTACC
>CAZFDH010000036.1:0-10024 GCA_964518155.1 Candidatus Woesearchaeota archaeon | reverse complement strand
TATTTTAGAGTGCAATAATTGTTTATAAAATAATTTTGAGTTTAGTGAAAATGGTTGAAAGAGGAAAATTTTTGTCGAATAAAAATCTTAGAGGAAAGTTAATTGTTATTGAAGGAGGAGAAGGATGTGGAAAAACAACTCAAGCTGAGAGACTCTGGAAATATTTATCTGAAAGCGGACTTGAAGTTTATGCTGGAAGAGAACCAGGAGGAGTTGAGCCTGCAGAAGAAATGCGACGAATTCTTAAGAACCGGGAATATTCCATTTCTCCGATAGGAGAACTTTTCGGATTTAATTTTGCAAGATCAGAATTTTATAACAGAGTAGTAATTCCTAACTTGACTAGCGGAATAAATGTAATCTTGGATCGTTCAGGATGGTCAACTGAAGCATATCAAGGTTATGCTGGTGGAGTTGATCTTAACATAATCCGTCAAATGAACAGAATTTCGACAAGAGGAGTTGATCCTGATTTGGGAATAATAATCGACGTTGATCCATTAACTGGTTTATCAAAAGAATCGGAGAAAGACAGAATCTCTGCAAGAGGGCTAGAATATCATCTAAAAGTTAGAGAAGGGTTTTTGAAAATTGCTATGACTAATGCAAGGTGCAAAGTAGTTAGTTATCGTGAAGGAGATGTTGATGGAATGCAAGAAGAGATAAGAGAACATGTTAAAGCAGTTCTAAAAAAATAAATTTATAAATTGAATCTTATTCTCTCGAGCATGGATGAAGGCGTCAAAGAACTAACGAACGGGGAATTTGATGAATACACAAAGAAAGGACTTGTTCTCATCGACTTTTTTGCAGATTGGTGCATGCCATGCGTTATGATGAGTCCGGTCGTCGAAGATTTAAGCGAAGTTTTCAGGGGAAAAATAAAGTTTGGGAAAGTTAACATTGAAGACAACCGAACCCTTGCGCACAAATTCTCGGTAAGTTCAATTCCAAATTTTGTTTTGTTTAAAGATGGAAAAGTTGTTGAAAACTATATCGGCGCGATGCCTGAAGAAGATTTTGAAGAAAGGCTGAAGGCGCATCTATAATCGAACAATTTAAAAATTGACAGATTCTCTTTTTTATTAATGCTCTTATGAGACAGAAAATGGCTCCGTAGCTCTATGGAACTTCCGATTCAAAGGTAGGTTTCATATTGGTAGGGAGACACGAAATTGAAAATGGCTCCGTAGCTCAGTCTGGTTAGAGTACTGGACTTTTAATCCAGGTGTCGCGGGTTCGAATCCCGTCGGGGCCACTCAAGAAGGGATCGAGCCCTTGGGTTTGTGAAATTTCTAAAGAAATTTTGCAGGTCGAGTCACATGTGATGAGGCCCGAATCCCGTCGGGGCCATTCTATATATTGGAATGAAGAAAATTATATAAAGAAGAGGCGTCTTTATTTTGTATATGCGAATTTTTCTCAAAAAACGAAACATTTTTAAATGAACTTTTGATATCTTTTATTATTGTAAAGTTATTAACAAAAATTAATGATTTTACCCTCGAGAATTAAAAATTTCCGCCGGCAAAATGCACTTTCTACAACCAAAGCACCACAAACTAAGCGAAAAAGAAGTTGAAGACCTACTTCACAAGTTAAACATTTCTAAATCACAATTACCAAAGATTCTCGTTAATGATCCTGCTATTCCTGAAGGTTGCGAGGTCGGTGATGTAATTAAAATTGAAAGAAAAGATGAAGATAAAGTCTTTTTTTATTATAGGGTCGTAGTATGAGTAAAAATCAACATTTAATTGTAAAAAAATATCTGCAAGAGCACTCACTTGTAGAATCAAACATTACTTCTTTTAACAACTTTATTGAACAAAGAATCCAAGAAATTGCAAACGAGATTTCAGACTCAATTGAAAGTGAAGAATTTGAAATCAAACTCGGAAAAATTGAAGTGGGAAAGCCTGTCGTTGTTGAAGCTGACGGAAGTTCTTCATTAATCATGCCGTCGGAAGCAAGACTTAGAAATTTAACTTATTCTGCACCAATAACTGTCGAGTTAACTGTAAAGAAAGACGATCAAATTGATTCCCAAGTGGTGGAGATTGGAAAAATCCCAATTATGGTAAGAAGTAAATATTGTAACACTCACGGAATGTCAAAGGAAGAATTGATTCAAAACCAAATGGATCACCTTGACCCGGGAGGATATTTCATAATTAACGGAAATGAAAGAGTCATGGTTATGGTTGAAGATTTGGCAGAAAACCAGCCGTTTATCGAAGACGACTCCAAAGGAAATTTAACACTTAGATTATTCTCATTAAGAGGAACTTACAGAATTCCAATTACAATTTCTGAAAACAAAGAAGGTTTAATTGAACTTTCATTCTCAAGATTTAGAGATATTCCGGCAGTAATCATTTTGAAATCGCTGGGACTAACAAAAGAAGCTGACATTGCAAAATACATCGGGAAAGAAACTGACAGTGTTATCGTAAACCTGTATGAATTTGCTAATATTCAAACTGTAGAAGATGCTATGATGTTCATTGCTGAAAAAACAGCATTACAAGGAACAAAGAAGGAAATTTTAGACAGAGTAAAACAAAGAATTGATTCATATTTGCTTCCCCACATCGGACAAACAAAGGAAGACAGAGCAAAAAAAGCAGTTACAATCTGCAAGTTAATAAAACAATTTTTGACTGCTAAGGAAAACCCAACTGTAAAAACAGACAAAGACCACTATGCCAACAAGAGAGTAAGACTTTCTGGAGATCTTTTGGCTAGTTTATTCAGAGTTAACTTAGGAATTTTAATTAGAGATGTTCAATATTCGCTGCAAAAATCTTCAAAGAGAAAGAAATTCTATTCAGTAAAGACAATTGCTAAATCGACGCTGTTCAGTCATAGAGTTGAATCCGCTATCGCAACAGGTAGCTGGACCGGAGAAAGAAGCGGTGTTACACAAAACATGGATAAAACAAACTACTTAGCAATAATTTCGCAACTGCAAAGAGTTTCAAGTATGCTCCCATCGGATCAAGAAAATTTCTTAGCGAGAACACTTCATCCAACTCACTATGGTAGATTCTGTCCAATTGAAACACCTGAAGGAACAGAAATTGGACTGAGAAAAAACCTTTCAATATTGAGTAAAATCTCAACGAGAACAGGACTAGATGAAAAGAAATTCCTCAAGGATCTGGAATCAGACGGACTAGAAAAAGATGGAATAAGTGGAAGTGATGTTTTCTTGAACGGAATTTATGTTGGTAACGTAAAGAACGACAAAGAATTTGTGGATAGAGTAAGGGAAAAAAGAAGAAACGGACAACTTCCGGTTCAACTAAGCATACGAAATGATGTAAATTTCCAAGTCATAAGAATTTCAACAGAACCTGGAAGAGTTTTAAGGCCATTAATCATCGCTGACAACGGGACACCAAGACTAAAGCCTGAACATTTATTACAATTAGAACAGGGAGAAATAAAGTGGTTAGATTTAGTTCAAAAAGGAGTCATTGAATATCTCGACGCTGCTGAAGAAGAAAACACTTTAGTTGCATTATATGAAGAGGAATTAACTACCAAACACTCACATTTAGAAATTGACTCGATGGATTTGTTCGGAGTTATCACAAGTTTAGTTCCATACGGAAACCATGACCAGAGTTCAAGATTAAACAGAGGAAGTAAAACACAAAAGCAGGCACTAGGTTTGTATGCTGCAAATTATTTATGCAGACTAGACACAGATGTTTCAGTTTTGCAATACCCTCAAAAGCCAATTGTAAGAAGTTTCGTTTATGATACATTGAATACTTATCCAGCAGGACAAAATTTAATCGTCGCTATTATGCCTTACGAAGGTTATAATATGGAAGACGCATTGGTTTTCAACAAAGGTAGTTTGAACAGAGGTGTAGGAAGAAGTTTCTATTTCAGACCTTATTCAGCAGTTGAAATGAATTACGCTGGGGGATTAAAAGACGAGATCGCAGTTCCTGAAAAAGATGCATCTGGTTACAAAATGGAATCAAGCTATAAACATCTGGAAGATGATGGAATCGTTTCGCCTGAAGCTGAAGTAAACGAAGGAGAAGTTATCATCGGTAAAATGTCTCCTCCTAAATTCTTGTCAGAAGCAAGAGAAATCTCCGTAAGAACAAAGAAAGAATCAAGTGTTACAATGAGACAAGAAGAAAAAGGAATTGTTGAATCGGTTTTCATCACTGCCGACGACGAAGGTAATAAAATTGTTCAAACAAAATTAAGAGATCAAAGAGTTCCAGAACTTGGAGATAAATTTGCTACTTCGCACGGTCAGAAAGGAGTTGTTGGTTTGATATTGCCAGAAGAAGACGTTCCATTCACTTCAAAAGGAATTAAACCAGATGTAATGTTCAACCCTCACGGTCTGCCATCTAGAATGACAGTTGGTTATTTATTAGAGTTACTTGCAGGTAAAGTAGGATGCTTGAAAGGAGAAGTTATCGACGGTACTTCATTCTCTGGAGTAAGCAAGAAAGAATTAGAAGAGCAACTTAAAGAATTAGGATTCAGATATGACGGTAAAGAAACAATGTATAATGGAGTAACTGGTAAAAAAATGGCTGCAAAGATTTTCGTCGGAAACTTATATTATTTGAAACTTAAATATATGGTTGGAAACAAAATGCATGGAAGAGCTTCAGGTAAAGTTGCGCTTTTGACAAGACAGCCTATTGAAGGTAGATCAAGAGGAGGAGCTCTTAGACTTGGAGAAATGGAACAGCAAGCATTAGTTGCTCATGGTTCATCATTATTATTGAAAGAAAGATATGATTCAGATAAAGTTGTATTACCTGTATGTTCAAAGTGTGGATCAATTGGTATCGACGACAGCATAAGAGGAAAAATCTATTGTCCAATTTGCGGAAGCGAAGAAATTGAACCAGTTGAAGTTTCATACGCGTTCAAACTATTACTTGAAGAATTACAAGGACTTCACATACACACAGATTTAAAATTAAAGAACAAATACGAATAAGAATATGACAATAAATAAACCAATACGAAAAAGCGTGCAAGAAATTAAGTTTGCATTGATGAGTCCTGAGAAGATCAAAAAGATCTCGGCAGCAAAAATAGTTACGCCTGAACTTTATGATATTGATGGTTATCCTGTCGACGGAGGACTTATGGATCTTAGACTTGGTGCGATTGATCCGGGAGTAAGATGTAGAACTTGCGGAGGAAGATTGAAAGAATGTCTTGGACACCCAGGAAGTATTGATTTAGCGAGAGCAGTTATTCACTTGAAATATGTTCCTTTAATTGAAACTGGTCTGAGATGTTTCTGTCACTCATGTGGAAAATTAATGCTTGATGACAAGGATTTGACAAAATATTCTGCATCACAAAGAGCTAAGAAAGCTAAAGATGCAAAAAGATGTCCTCACTGCGGCGCAGCACAAGAAAAGGTTAAAGTTGACAAACCAACTAGTTTCTACGTCGGAAAGAAGAGAATTTTCCCAACAGAAGTAAGAGAAATTTTAGTAAAGATTGCTGATGAAGAGTTGAAAAAGATCGGAGTTAACGCAACTTCCTGCAGACCAGAATGGGGAGTTTTAACGTCGCTGTTAGTTCCACCTGTAACAGTAAGACCAAGTATTATTCTAGAAACTGGTGAAAGAAGTGAAGATGATTTAACACACAAACTTTCAGATATTATAAGAGCGAACCAAAGACTTTGGGAAAATTTAAACGCTGGTGCGCCTGAAGTTATTATTGAAGACTTATGGGATTTATTACAATACCATGTTACAACATTCTTCGACAACACCGTCGCTAGAGTTCCTCCTGCAAGGCACAGATCGGGACAACCATTAAAAACAATCACTGAAAGAATTAAAGGTAAAGAAGGAAGAATCAGAAAGAACTTAGCAGGTAAAAGAGTAAACTATTCCGGTAGAACAGTTGTGTCGCCTGATCCTTATCTAGAAATTAATGAAGTTGGAATTCCGTATGAAATCGCAAGAGTAGTTACTGTTTCTGAAACTGTTACAGATCTTAATCTTGAAAAATTAAAAAAGTTGGTTGAAAGAGGAGAAGAATATCCTGGGGCAAATTATGTGATAAGACCGGACGGAAAAAGAAAGAAGATTACAAATGAATTGAAACAAGAAATAATGACGGAGCTTGCTCCTGGTTACAAAGTTGAAAGACATTTGGAAGACGGGGACATCGTTTTATTCAACAGACACCCATCGCTTCACAAAGGAAGTTTAATGGCTCATTATGTAAAAGTTTTGAAAGGAAGAACATTCAGACTTCACCCTGCAGTAACTTTCCCTTATAACGCTGACTTCGACGGTGATGAAATGAATATTCACTCTCCTCAGACTGAAGAAGCTAGGGCGGAAGCTAAAGTATTACTTGATGTAAAGAAAAACTTAATTTCTCCGAAGAATAACACAAACTTAATTGGAAGCAAAGCAGACGCAATAACAGGAATGTACTTGCTTGGAATAAATGAACTTGATGAAGCTTATGCAAATCAACTTCTTTACAAATCAGGAATCGATCACATTGTTACAAAGAAAAAAGTTGAAGGATCAGAATTATTCTCGGCTATCTTGCCAAAAGTTGATTTCAAAAACGATTCACTTACAATTAAAGACGGTAAATTCGTGACAGGTAAAATTGACAAAACTACTTTCGGTGAAGAAGATGGAGAGTTAATTAAAGAAATTGATAAATTGAAAGGAAGAGAAGAAGCAGTCGAAAGTTTAAGAAGAGCGTTCAACATTGGAACAAATTATTTGGCTGAAAGAGGAATTACAATCTCCGTCGAGGATTTGGACTTGGATGAAAAAGTTGTTGAAGCCAGCCGTGACATAATTAAGAAAGCTGAAAAGAGAACAGAAGAAGTTATTGAGTCTTACAAAGAAGGAACACTTGAAATTATTCCAGGTAAATCAAGAGAAGAGTCAAGAGAAATTAAGATCTTGCAAATACTTAACGAAGTAAGAACGAAGATTGGTGAAATGGTTAAGAAAGAATTCCCTGCAAAGAATCCGGTTAACCACATGATTGTCTCCGGAGGTGGAGGAAACATTTTGAATATCACAATGATGGCATGTTGCGTCGGTCAGCAGGCTCTTTGGGGTAAGAGAATTGATTTGGGATATTATAATAGAACATTGTCATTCTTTGAGCAAGGAGATTTAACTCCGAAGTCGAGAGGATTTATTCAAAGTCCATTCATAAAAGGATTAAGACCGGATGAATTTTTCTTCCAGGCAATTACAGGAAGAGACTCACTTATGGATACTGCTCTTAGAACTCCTAAGTCGGGTTATTTGTACAGAAGATTAGCAAACGCGTTGCAAGACTTGAGAGTAGAATATGATAGAACAGTAAGAGACAGCAACAATAACATTATACAATTCATGTATGGTGACGATGGTGTTGACGTTTCAAAACTTCATTTGGACGGCGCGATCGAACCAGGAGAAGCTGCAGGAATTGTTACCGCTCAATCTTTCGGTGAACCTTCGACGCAGATGGCATTAAACGTATTCCACTTTGCAGGAGTTTCTGAAATGCAGGTTACTTCGGGTCTGCCAAGATTAATTGAAATTTTCGACGCGAGAAAGAAACCTTCATCACCAAAGATGGAAATTTATTTAGACAAAGATCACAACAACGAAGACGGTGCAAGAGTTTTAGCTGAAAAAATAAAAGAAGTTTCTATGAGAGAATTAGCTTCAGAAATTAATTTAGATTTCAGCGATAAGAGCATTGAAATAAAATTAAGCAAAGACGGTCTAAGACAAACACACACAACAATTAAGAAAGTTGTTGACAGGTTGAATGAATTAGGATTCAGCGTTAAAGAAAAAGGAGATGCGATTGTTTTGAACGCAACTGAATTCAGCTTCAGAGATATTTACAAACTTAAAGAGAAATTAAAGAACACAATTGTTTCAGGAATAAAAGGAATCAAACAGATTTTAATTGTGAAGAAAGACCGAGACTTCATAATCATGACTCTAGGAAATAACCTTAAGGAAGTTATGAAGTTAAAAGAAGTAAATCCTAACAAGACTTTCTCCAATGACTTCTATGAAGTTGCCGACGTGCTTGGAATTGAAGCTGCAAGACAATTGATAATTGAAGAAATTAAAGAAGTTATCAAAACGCAGGGTCTTGATATTGACATGAGACATTTGAAATTAGTTGCTGATGCTATGACAAACGCAGGCGTTGTTAAAGGAGTTACAAGAATGGGAATTATCGCACAGAAATCATCTATACTTGCAAGAGCAACATTCGAAACACCAGTAAAACAATTTGTTAACGCAACTGTTAAAGGAGCTGGAGACAAATTATCAAGTGTCGTCGAGAATATCATACTGAATCAACCAATTCCTGTTGGTACTGGACTGCCTGGACTATTAGTTGAAGTAACTGGTTCTTTAGTCAAAAAAGACGAAGAGAAAAAAGTTGCAAAGAAAAAAGTTGTTGAAGAAGCTAACAAATAGATTTAAAAATCCGCTAGATCTTATCGGTTTATCTTATGGTGAATACAATTAATATGCAAGAGATGAGGCATTTGAACCTTTTTGGTAAAGTGACTCAAGTAAGAACAAGATTCTGTTTCAGATATAATGAAGGAATTATTTTCTGTGTTCCAAAATCGATGCTGTCAAAGGCGATCGGCGAAGGCGGAAGAAATGTAAGAAAGATGAGTGAGATTTTGGGACGAAAAATAAAAATTATTCCTGCACCAAGAGGAATTGAAGATGCTCCAGGTTTTATTGAAGCGGTCGTAAGTCCTGTTACATTCAAAGAAATTCAACTTACCGACGATGAATTAATTTTAACTGCAGGATCTCAAAGCAAAGCAGCATTGATCGGAAGAAACAAAAGAAGACTTCTTGAACTTCAGAAAGTCGTAAAAGACTTTTTCAAAAAAGATTTGAGAATTGTTTAATCACAGATTTATTTTTATAGTTGAAATTTTGTGAATTTTTATGGAGAATTTAGTAAGGTTGGTTTATCGTGACGATTTAAATCAAAGTGAGTTACTTTCTCCAAAAACAGTTAGGAATTTACAACATGTAAATGCTTATGCAAGGCTAAGGAGAGTTTTGGAAGAACTAACTACAGAGTCTGGAGATGGAGTAATATTAAATTATTTTTTTAGTAATTGGTTAAATAATATGTGGAAAATGAGATCTTATTCTCGTCGAAGAAGCAGAGGAGCAAACATAATATTTTTTCCTTCCTGTGGATCGGTTACATATTCTCCTAAGATAGAATATAATGAATATACAACATATATTGTCGGAGAGGAAGATGTTCTTTCGAATGAGAGACCATTTATGGGCGGACAATCTCGAGAGATTTTCTTATTTGAGCGAAATCCATTCGAGAAAGATCCTCTAGAATATGCCAAGAGACATCGGATAATTCCATATTTATTTGAGAATTTCAATTCTCCAATATCTTGTAAAGATAAATAGATCAACAAAAACACATAACTTCATCGATAATTATAGGAAACCTTTTTAAACTCATTCTCTTAAAGATATATTGATGGGATTGAAAAACGCTCACAAAAAAATAAAAGACAGAAGAAAGAATAGATGGAAAGACAGACATTACAAAGTGAAAACTCTAGATCTTTACGCAAAGTCTGATCCTCTTGAAGGTGCTAATCAAGCTAAAGGAATTGTTTTACAGAAAGTTCAAAAGGAAGCTAAACAGCCAAACTCAGCGATGAGAAAATGCTGCAAAGTTCAGTTGACAAAAAATGGAAGAAGTGTTACTGCATTTATTCCTGGAAATCTTGCGCAAAAATTTGTTGATGAACACGACGAAGTTATGATTGAAAGAATCGGAGGAAAACAAGGAAGATCTAAAGGAGATATTCCTGGAGTTAGATATCAAGTTATTAAAGTAAATGATCAGCCACTAAGCAGATTGTGGATGGGCAAGATCGAGAAAGGAAGAAGATGATAACCGCATCGTTTTACTTCGTGAAAACAATGGAGGGAAGAAGATAAAATGGTAG
>CAZFDH010000035.1:0-10138 GCA_964518155.1 Candidatus Woesearchaeota archaeon | reverse complement strand
CCCGAGACAGGATTCGAACCTGCGACCCTCTGCTCTCTTCAAAGACCTTCGTAGAAGGCAGATGCTCTATCCAGGCTGAGCTACCCGGGCTTAGAAATAAAACTAATATTAGATATTTAAAATGTTTCTATTGACCAATCCAAGAAAAGATCTCTTCAGAATCATAATCAAAAATACCCATTCTCCCTTCAACCTCATAATGGTGAGAAGAGTCAGAGACCAAAGCCGCTCTAAGATGAGGTATTCTCTCTAAAAAATTTTGTATCTTCGGAGGAGAATTAACACCAAGGTGAGCAACAAAAACATTATACCCTCTAAGTCGTTCTATCATTCTCTCAAACCTCTCTTCATAATCTGCACAACGTGCACGGTTTAATAAAGTAAGAACAAAGAATTCGTTAAAAGTCATTTTATCATCAACAACATCTACTTCAAATCCCCTTAGTCTTAACTTCTCAATTAAGCCAAGAGATTTATTTCTCAAAAAAGAATCTTCATCGTTCAATTCCTTATCCACATAAAGGATCTTTGACATAAGAAAGACGCATTAAAAGAAAATTTAAATGTTTCTATTGTAAAACCACAATATCCAAATCCTTAGGCAAATAACTTTCTTTGAAAATCTTCTTACATTCTGACAAAATCTTGTTCATATCTTTCTCATAGCGCTGACTGACATGAATTAAATACAGCCTATCAACTTTGGCTTTCTTAGCAATTTGCGCCGCTTCCGTCGAGGTCATATGCTTGTGTTCTTTTGCTTTATCTTCGTCGTCTTTAGAAAAACTCCCTTCGCAAATAAATAAATCGGAATCCTTAACAAAACTTTCAATTTTAGGATTATTCGCAGTATCAAAAACAAACGAGATCTTTTTCCCTTTCTCTAAATAAGTGAAATCCTTTGCCTTGAGTTTTTTCCCTTCTACAGAAACATCTTTTCCGTTCTTCAATTGACCAATCCACGACCCTGCAGAAAGTTTAGATTTTTTTAATTTGGTTTTATCAATTCTTAACTTATCTTTCTCAACAAACGAATAAGCGTTGCACGGAATCCCATGATTCATAAATTTATTCTCAAGATAAAAATCTTCATTTTCGTAAAATTTTCCTTCCTTTGTTAACTCAACAACATGTAAATTCAATTCTCCGGAAAACGCAAAAACATTCATCATTTCGTCCATGAATTTCTTTGTTCCTTTAGGCCCATAAATAAATAATTCTTTATTATACCCAGACAATGCAAGAGTTTGAAGCATCCCCGGAATACCCAAAACATGATCGCCATGCCAATGTGAAATTAAAATCCGGCTTACTTTTCCCGGGTTAATTCTAGCTTTTCTAAACTGTCTTTGAGTTCCTTCACCACAATCAAATAAAATGTTTTCATCTTTATAACTAAGAAAAATTGCAGTGTGATTTCTTTCTGCACTCGGCACCGAGTCGCTTGTTCCAAGAAAAACTATTTTTGCTGTTTCCATGAAAGAAGATATTTTCTAAGATTAAAAACTTACTTATTTTTTCTTAGAGTTCACACTATTTCAAATCCGCCAAGAATTCAGCCTAGCGAAAATAGGGCAAAAACGCTTATTCTTTTTTCAATGCAGTTGAAGCTGGAGAAATGAAGATAATTGTATCTCCTCTCAAAAAGGTTAACCCAAAGTTTCTTTTTATTTCTCCGTTCTGCATCTCTTTGGTATTGTCTAGGACTAGGTTAATGTGTATGTCAAAAGCCATAAGTGTTCCGACGAACTGCTTATCTCCTTTCAACAAAACCATTACTTCCTTTCCTTTTGAATTGTTCAACAAATCCAAAGGTCGTTCGATTCCGTTAACCATGAGTTAGTTCTAACTGCGTTGTTTTTAAACTTTTCTTTTCACAAAAATATCCAACAAAAATTCCAAAATTTTTCCCACCAAAACCTATTTAAACTAAAATTATGATGTGAATCTATGAAAACTGGAAGAAAAATATCTGGTGGAAAATACGTCGCGAGAAGAAAGAAGAAAAAGTTCGAGCTGCCAGGCCAAAGAAGAGTAATCAAACTCGGAGAGAATAAAAGAAAAACAAAACGAACTAAAGGAGGAAACAAAAAAGTTTTAACTTTAAGAGCAAACACCGTTAATGTAATGAAGAGCGGAAAATCTTCCAAAGTTCAAATAAAAAATGTTCTTGAGACTCCATCAAACAAATTCTTAGCAAGACAAAACGTTTTAACAAAAGGAACGATTGTCCAAACAGATTTAGGGAAAGTAAAAATCACAAACAGACCAACTCAAGAAGGAGTTGTTAACGGAATTCTGGTTGAATAAGAAAAAATTTCTCCTCGATAACTACCGAAAGCTTTAAATACAGTCAACCTTTTCTTTATAAAGTTTATGTATTAAACAGGAGTAACAAAAATTCTAAAATGGCCTTCGTAAGAAAATGTCCCGAATGTGGAAGTATCAACCTAACTCATGATCCTCACTTAGGAGAAGTTATCTGTAATGATTGTGGATTAGTCGTAGAAGAAAAAATGGTCGACACAGGAGTTGACTTATCCGGAAAATTCGACAAATCAGAGAAGAAAGGACGTGGCGGAGCTCCAATTTCAATGCAAAAGTTTGACAAAGGTCTTACAACAAACGTTGGAGAAATTTCCGATATTTATAGACTAGAACCAGGACAAACAAGAAAATTCTTAAGATTAAAAAAATGGCAGGAAAGAGTTTCAACTTCAATTGAAAGAAATTTGCGTCTTGCAATGGCCGAATTAAGAGTAATTGCTTCTTACCTTAACCTCCCAAACGTTGTAAGAGATGAAGCATCCAGAATTTACAACTACGTTCTTCAAAGAGGACTTGTAAGAGGAAGATCAATGGAATCTGTAATAGCTGCTTGTCTTTATGCTGCTTGTCGTTCATACAACATTCCAAGAACTCTTGACGAAATGGCAACAGCTTCCGACGTAGAAAGAAAAGAAATCGGAAGAACTTATCGTTTCATAATAAGAAAATTAGGAATAAAAGTAAATCAATCTTCTCCAAAAGATTACATTTCCCGGTTCTCTTCAGTGTTAAAACTCTCTCCTAAAACTCAAAACGATGCATTGAAAGTTCTAAAAGATGCTGAAGATGTTGAATTAACGTCGGGAAGAGGCCCAGCTGGAATTGCTGCTGCAGCACTTTACGTCGCTGCGCTAATGAATGACGAAAAGAAAACTCAAAGAGAAGTCGCAGACATTGCAGGAATAACCGAGGTTACAATCAGAAATCGTTACAAAGAATTAATCGAAAGATTAAAGCTAGAAGACAAAATCAAACAAAAAGAAAAAGAAGTCGAAGCTAAAGTAAAATAATTCTTAATATCTAAATTAAGTTCAAGGAGAAATTAATTTGATTTTCACTATCATATTGGGATTCAAATATTTGTAAGGGGATTTTGAATCTGAAAGATTCAAATTAGTGGGGACTGAAAATCAAACACAAACCAATAAAATTCTAAACCTTTTTATACCAATCAATTGTTGTTTTATTTATGCGGGTGTGCCGGAGCGGTCAAACGGGCTGGATTTAGGCTCCAGTAGCTTAGTGCTTGCATAGGTTCGAATCCTATCACCCGCATTAATTTATTCGAACCGACGATTTAATTTGGCCAAGCTTGGACAAATTAGGTCGAGCGAATGTGAGACCTCGTTCGAAACTGAAATTTCGGACGAGAGGGAACGAAGTGAACTCCGAATCCTATCACCCCGCATTAACCTTAAGAACTAATTCGATTATTCAAAACAAAGTTTCTAATATTACTAATATATGCTGCAGGATTATTACCGTCGGAAGCCGGAGCATATTTTGGAATTATTTTTTCAACACTATCTAGTCCTTGACCAACATAAGTGTTGCTCGAAATTAATTTGTACCAAGATTCAATTCCTTCTTCCCAACTAGAATAGCTGCAATAGCCATTATAATTTGTCCCAGGACAATTTGAAGTGTATCTAATATTACCTATGCTCTTTGTTTGTCTTGCAACTCCCGCTGTTCCAAAACTAGATTCTTGATTAAAAAATGCCAAAGCAAAAATCGGATCAACATTATATTGTTTTCCTAAATCATAAAAGGTTTTCCCTGTTCCTTTAGCAGGACTATTAGATAATCTTGAATCAATCATATCTGCAGTGATACAATCTTTAAATTCAACAATTAAATTTTCACTAGAACTTGAAGTTAAAGTTCTACAGTTTACGACATCCCCCGTCGGTGTTCCTTCTGGTTCCTCTTCAGTTGGTGTCTCAGGCTCTTCAACCCCACCAGCAACGCCTTCGTCATCTGTTTCATATTGATCTGCAATTCTCTGGGCAATCCAGACGTTGTAAGCATTAACCGCTAATTCATCATATGCAACTCCTCTTATGAAATAAAGTTGCGCTTTCTGAGAGTTAAATAAAGCTTTAGCAATGTAACTGTCCGTTAGGTAAGTTGTCTTTCCTTCGCTGTTTAAGTCATTTATCTTTTCAATTTCAGAAGAGAAATCAGTTATGTATTGTCCTTCATTTAATAGAGACTGAATTGTAGAGCCTCCTACTTCTTCCAAGGTCTGTCCTTCAAGATTTGTAGATTGAATTACATCTTTAACACTTTGTGTATCAAGCCAACATTTGATTTCTTCATCACCACAAAATCCAACTTCTTCCCATCTTGAAACGTTATTTGAACTTACTCCAGTATTTTCTCCCGGCATATCCGTCGAGCAAACTCTGATTATTCCTTTATTATATAGCTGAGGATTGAGTACATCTTCCACTCCTGCCTGAACATTTGGTTGAATTAAACTGTAAGCGCTCGCAGTTCCAGAAACACACGCCGATTCAGTCGTAATATCTTTTTGCGAAGCCTGTTCTTTAGCGTACATGTCAGCCAAATAATCCAAAGCAAATGAAGTCGTAACTTGTTGGAATCCACATTCATCTTTACCATTTACATTAATACAAAGATCTCTATAACCTGCAACTCCTGTAAAGTCTTTAGTTTCCGAAGCATAATCTCCCTTAGGAATGTACCCAGTTGCAATAGTAATTGTATCACTCGTCGAATAATATGATGTTCCCTGAGGACTTCTCAAATAAACTTTGTAATACACGCCTTGGTCTTTACCAGCATAAATATGATAAAATACTTTATATTGTGAAACAGCTGGAACAGTTGCACTTGTATATGGTGTTTCTTGGAACCAAGCATGATATTGCGACGGTGAATCAGGTTCAATCAAAGCATCAAAGAAGTCTCCGCTCGACGGATATCTAGCAGAAATGAAATTCTTACAAACAAAACTTCCAGTTTCATCAGTCGACCGAGCTTGGAACGCTTCAAATGAATTTGCTCCATAATATTGTGTGAAATAATCAACAGATTTTTCTGCATTTTCCCACGCGCTTGCAACTCCCAAATATTCTCCTCCACCTCTAGAACCAAGTTGTCCAGTCGCAGCTTCTAAAATTTTCGGAATAATTAATTTTGTAAATGGAACTGCTTGTTTCCAGAAAAATTCACACAAATAAATACTATGAATCTCGTCGCAAATTCCAATTGTTTCTCCCGACTCCAAATTTTCTTGCAGGCAATCTCTATAGTTTTGTGAAATTGAAAGTAAACCATCAACTCCCGCCTTTACCCCAGTCAAACAAACTGGAACTGCAATTCCTTCTTCATAATTTGGTAAACATAATGCCAAGCTTCCAACAATTCCTGATTGAACAACATCATCGACCGGGTAACTTCCACCCAAATCACATCTTGACGACGGACAAATTACCGGATCGCAAACATTGAAAAGCAACTGACATTCTTGAGGCGACATGAAATCAGAACATTGAATGTCTGGAACATTTGCTGCCGGCTCTCCCACTCTTACTCTTTCTCCATTAATTGTTATATAACCGCTTAGTCCCGCTTTGTATTTGCTTGCCGCTTCTTGAACTGCGCTCATCGCTTGCCTTACAATTCTATTTGTTTCGCTGCTGTCCATTCCAGGGAACTCTCCATAAATTTGACCTGTTCCAGGATTGAATACTTGACAAATATCATCACCAATTCCGCTTTCAAATTCCGCCCTTCCATTTTGCCCAACATTACATAAATAGAAACTTGATATCTTTCCTGAATCATCATAAGAAGCGATATTTCCAAATCCGCTGATTGTTTGTTTCGTCGCTGCATACCAACCATTCCTCAAATCAAATGGAACGATCGCAGGCAAACCTTTGTAAGGTTCTGTTTCGAAATATTTTACTTCCGCATCTTTATAAGCATTTTGATAACTTGTTCGATCGTATTGTTTGAAAGTTGAAAATTTATTCCCGACATCGTTAGTTACATCTGCGCCGACGCTAACACCATTTCCTGACACGCCATTATACTCATAGAATTTAGTTGCAGAATAACCGTTGTTTGTTTCTTCCAAAACGGCCAAATATTTCTTTCCATTCAAAGTAACAACTTCAGCCGGGTAATTTTTGCTCGGTTCCAATCCTTCTGCACCACTGATTTGGCTTCCCAAAAGTGCCCCACCAGAATAAACTCCTCTGATTGCATCTTTCTCACCATATGAAGTCGTACCTAAATTTAATCCTGCATTCGCAATTTCTTGCTTTGTCGAAGTGTAAGCTGCAAAATTAGCGGAAGTTTCTTTAACATCTGACAAAGTTGAATACAAATTTTGTTCAGCCATTTTCTTAAGTTCTGCCGACGCTGAAGCGGAGTTAATCACATTTGCATAAGTTTCAATGTCTCTCATTTCTCTCAAACTGACCGTTCCTTCTTCATAACCTTCCTTAGAAATTGCTTTCAAAACTTCAGAATTTTCATTCAGTTCAATTGTTGTCTTTCCATCAGTCGAAGAAACACTTTTTCCTTCCAAAAGATTTTGTATTCTTTGCGAGCTTTGCTCAACAGTGTCGTCATTTATTTCTCCAATCGAATTCATTGCGCTGTTCAACGCTTCAACATCTCTTTCAATGTCATCGTTGTGATCTAGTAAACAAGAATTTAGAGACCCGCCAGTTCTTTTAATTTCTTCTTTGCAAATATTTACCCAGCCATTATCTCCCCTCATGACTTCTTGTCTTGCAATCGCTTCTCCATCCAAGTTATCAATAAAGTTTGTAACAGTCAAAATCGCTCCCGTCGATAAACATGCAGCCTTGAATCCTTTAACTGCCGTTCCCAGATTTTCAGAAATCTTTTCCCACTTTGCAATATTTTCATCCAAAATACTTATTTTATTTTCAAGCTGGTCAGGAGAAAGTTGTATTGCTCTTTTCTCAATTGAAATTTTATAACTGAAATTAGCTTCAGAGTAACTATTTTCTATTCTAGGAACAAGCGAGACTTTTGCAAACTTATTCAAGTTAACTTTGTCTAAAAGAAGACTGTAACCATTATCCAAAAGAACCGGAGTATTCAAATTCAAGTCATAGCTTTTTGTAACCGCCTTTTCTCCGTCGTTATAATTAACATTTAATTTAGCGCTTTCTTCTTCCAAAGAGGTTAATTGAATTCTCACTTCACCGTTTTCACTTGAATAATCTTTTCCTTTTTCTAAATTAAATTGATCTCTGTAATTGTCTTTCGAAAGCAAAACTACCGCACCATAATCTTCAAAATCAGGTTCATAAATCCCTTCAAATGAAATGGACTTCGAAACACCATTGATATCGACATTGTAACTTGAAACGCCTGTGCTTGAAAGTTTAAGTTCGTCACCGCATTTTGATAAACTCAATGTTGAATCAGGATATTTTTCATTAAACTCGCTGCATAATCTCAAAGCTGTTTCTCTCTGCCCAACATTAAATGAAAGTTCTATAGACTTAGCCAAAGCTTGTTCACCAAAGGTTGTCTGCGAATTTTCATTTTCTTTTTCAGCAGATAATGCATTAAATAATTCCGAATAATCTTCCATCGCATTATTATAATAGTTCAAAGCATTTCCTTCCAAACTAACATCCTGCGGAGAGCTTATTCCATTAAACCCAACTTCTGCTCCTAAAGATATTGACTTAGTTTCGCCAGCAATAACAGAATTCGACGCTGTTTTAATCGAATTTGCTTTATCTCCAAAGTAAACCACATATTTATCATTTTCTTTCTTTAAATCAATTAAATAAATTCCGCCCCCTATTTCGCTTCCAAGTTCATAATCTCCACTTACGCCGTTTACAGTTAAACTTACTCTAGGCGCATATTTTAGTGTAAATCTTTCTGAAGTCTTTGTGTCTGTTTTACAACTAATTTCAACTTCGTCCATATCACCGTTTTTCTTTATGTTATTTATTGTACAAAGATTGTCTAAGAATTTTTCTCCTCTTGAAACTTCAACAATTTCACCATTGATATTCAATTTCGCTCTTGTGTCAGGATTTTCTAAACTGGTTAGTTTTACTTGCATTTCTGCCCTGCAATAAAATCCGGGAATTGTAATTTCATTAGAAGTTTCTCCAACATTCAAAATTGAAGTAGTGTATTCATCTTCGACATCCTGGTAAATTGAAATTGTCGCTCTTCCATCTTCAATACTGTCCGCTCTCAAATAACCTCTTCCATCCCAGAAGGAATATCTTTTGTAATTTTCATTCCATTCGTCATCTGTCAAAACCGGCAAATAATATGTTGCCTGTCCTACGCCAAACGCGTTTTCAATATCGTACTTTATTCTTGCTGTCAAAGTCCCTTCAACAACGTCAGGCATTTCAGATTCAACTGGCTGCTGCTTCAAAACAATTACTGCATAACCAATATTTTCTAAAACAGGTGAATTAAGCAAAGTCTGCCTGGAGTTTTTTACTGCCGCTCTTGCCGGATGAAATCCAACTCCAGAAACTTCTTGCGGATAATCGCCATTAAAAGAAATATAATCAATTGCTTCAACATCAATGAGCGGATTTATTTTCGTTGCAGCTAGCTGACAGAAAACCGGAACGTTTTGTTCTTCAAGCAAATCACTTCTTACAACTGCCGGACTGCAACCGAACGGCGCAACTTGTATAACAAAATCCTGTCCTGCATCACATTGATTTGAATCATAAGAATAATATAAATTTACATTTGTTCCATAATTATAATTAAAAGAATTTCCTCCAGGGTAACTCGTCGCATAATTGTAACTTGAATATCCCAACACACTTCCCGCTAAAAAAACCAAGCCAAATAAAATCAGAAATATTTTTTTCATTTAAAATTAACCTCCAAACCTTGATCTCCATATAAAATATAATTTTGCTGTAGTTGTTCAAGTGAAACCGGAGATGGTAAAGACTCGGCATTTATTTCAATTGTATTTGAGTTCGCTAGTTCAGACTCCAAAATGTAATAATTTTGTTTTCCTCCTCCAGATAGTGCGTTGGTAACGAGCTGCGAGGGAATTTCAACACTGTAACATTCTTCTCTAGTCAAGCCAAGGATTCCTCCCAAGCCCGAACGTGGAACGTCAACACATTGCTCAGTCAAAGTTCCTTCAAGTCTCAAAGAAGAATTTCTATACATATAAACTGAAATCTCATATTGTCCTTCACTTAAATTGATAGATCTTTGCTCAGGATAAACAACAGTCGTTGAAGAATTATCTAATGTGAAACTAATAACTGCTTCCTGATTTGTTTCTCTTCCGTCAACCATTAATTTAATATCTGTTTCATAAAGTTTGTCCAAAATTAAATCTACTTCACCCGGATTTACAGTCGAGTGCATTACTTTCGCATCTCTGTATCCGTTTGCGCTTGCCCTTACAAATCCATTAACACATTGAGGGAAATTTCCTTCCAATAGTCCCGAAGAAGTTGAACCGATTTCGCATCTTACTCCAAAACATTCATAAGAAATATCCGCATTTATTAAATTCAATTGACTGTCATAAACATTTACATCGACTGGTGTGTTCTGATATTCGCATAAATTAACTGTGTTAAATTCTTCTGCCGTCACATTCAAAGCAGTTCTAGGTTGATTTCCTTGAATAACAACTGCCATCGGGAACTGGAAAGTTTCTCCTTCTTTTTGCAACTGAATTAAAACTGGATATTTATAATCATAAACAAAATGGTAAGGCGCATAACAAAATCCAATTACTCCTAGTCCTGGCTGATTTCCTACCGGTTTAGAAACA
>CAZFDH010000034.1:0-10254 GCA_964518155.1 Candidatus Woesearchaeota archaeon | reverse complement strand
GTCCATACAGGTAGAGCATATGGAGCAGTCACACAATATAAAATTGAAGAGAACTGGCTTGGCAACGGAGACTTGGAAGTTGTCGTCGAAGTTCCTGCAGGAATGATTATGGATTTTTACGAAAAATTAAATTCTGTTACACATGGTTCAGCATTGACTGAGGAGATTAAAGAATAAGATGTCAGAAGAAGAAAACGAGCGAACAGTTGTGATTCCTGGAGAAGTCATAAAATCAGGAAGCGAATATTTACCGGGAGAAGGAACTGAAAAGAAAGGAGAAGATATAATCGCATTAAGATATGGTCTGGCTGAAGAAACAAACAGACTTGTAAAGGTAATTCCTTTGTCAGGAGTTTATCATCCTCGAAGAGGAAATGTAATAATTGGTAAGGTTGAAAACCTTACATTCAACGGATGGGTCATTGACATTGGAACATCTGAAAGCGCATTCTTATCTGTAAACGAGATTCCAAGATATGTTAACAAAGATGCTCTGGAAGAAGTAATGGACATCGGAGACATGGTCGTAGCAAAAATATGGGGAGTCAACCGAAGAGGAATTGATGTAAGTTTGAAGTCAAGAGGACTGGGGAAAATCGATGAAGGAATGATAATAAATGTGAACCCTTACAAAGTTCCAAGAATTATCGGAAAAGAAGGAAGCATGATAAAATTAATCAAAGATGAAACCGGGTGCAACGTTACCGTCGGACAAAACGGAATAATCTGGATAAAAGGAAATTCTATAAAGGAAGAACTTTTTGCAAAGGAAGCAATAAATACAATTACAGAGAAATCTTTTGTAAAAGGATTAACTGAAGAAATGGTTAAATGGTTTGAAGGTAAGAAAAAATGAGCGCAAAAGAAAATTTTAAACGGCCAGACGGAAGGAAAGTTGACGAGCTTAGGCCTGTCAGCGCCAAAGTAGGAATTGTTCCAAATGCCGACGGAAGCGCGCTTTTCCAAATGGGAGATACAATTGCAATTGCCGCAGTTTACGGACCTAAGAAAATGCATCCGCAACATTCTCAAAATCCTGAAAAAGGAACTTTACGTTGTACATACAACATGAATAGTTTCTCGGTAACTGATAGAATAAGGCCTGGGCCAAGCAGAAGAAGTATGGAAATTTCAAAAATTACTGAATGGGCGCTTGAACCAGTTTTAATGATTGACGAATTCAAAAATATGGTTGTCGACGTGCACATCAATATTATTCAAGCTGATGCAGGAACAAGATGCGCTGGAATAAATGCTGCTGCACTTGCACTAGCTCATGCAGGAATACCGATGAAAAGTTTGGTTTCAAGTATTTCATTAGGGAAATTAGATAAGACTTTAGTTGTTGATTTGAACAAAGCTGAAGAAGACTGGGAAGAGGGAGAAGGGCCAACTGACATTCCGATGACATTAACTCCCGACGGAGAAATTACTCATATTCAACTTGATGGTAACATCGAGCCAAAGCAATTAAAAGAAATTTTGGAAATGGCTAAAGTAGCTTCAAAAAAAGTTTACGAAATCCAAAAAGAAGCTTTAAAGAGCTCAATCAAATTCAAATAAAATGGAAACACCAAGAATTAACGCTGAAAGAATCAAAAAATACTTGTCGGAAAATGCAAGATTTGATGGAAGGAAAAAAGACGAATTCAGAGAAATAGAAATTGAAACCGCAGTTTCAAATAAAGCTGAAGGATCTGCAAGAGTAAAAATAGGAAAAACAGAAGTTATCGTCGGTGTGAAGATGGCAACGTCAGAACCTTATCCTGATTCACCAGACCAAGGAAGTTTGATGGTAAGTGCTGAATTACTTCCACTTAGCTCGCCAAGAATAGAACTTGGTCCGCCAAAATTTGATTCAATTGAAATAGGAAGGATAATTGACAGAGTCGTAAGAGAAAGTCATTTCATTGATTTCTCGAAACTTTGTATTAAAGAAGGAGAAAAAGTATGGACAGTTTTTGTTGATATTTATTCTATAAACGACGATGGAAATTTACTTGATGCTGCAGGAATTGGAACGCTTGTTGCACTAATGAATGCTAAAATTCCAAAGTATGATGAGAAAGAAGAAAAAGTTTTGTTTGGAGAATGGACTGACAAGAAATTGCCGTTAGCAAAAGAGATTCCAATTTCAATTACCGCTTACAAAGTCGGAGAAAATTTAATTGTTGACCCAACGCGAGAAGAAGAAGATGTTTGCGAAGGAAGAGTAACGATGGGGTATTCAAATGGAAGAATACACTCCCTTCAAAAAGGAGATTGGGCAAAAATTAAAACAGAAGA
Organism: Candidatus Woesearchaeota archaeon; assembly: GCA_964518155.1. Taxonomy (GTDB): domain Archaea; phylum Nanobdellota; class Nanobdellia; order Pacearchaeales; family GW2011-AR1; genus JAUSKC01. The sequence continues at coordinate 7,968 of CAZFDH010000034.1, read as the reverse complement.
ATTCAGCGAAGCACTTGACTTAGTTGAAAAATCCTGGAAAGAACTAAACCAAAAAATTCAAAAAGCCTTGAAAATCTAAATTATAATGGATTACACAGAATTTAGCCGATATGAAACTGCAAGAATTCTTGGAGCGAGAGCGTTGCAAATCGCAATGAATGCGCCTCTTCTAATAAAAATTGATCAAGAAGATTTAGAAAAAGTTAAGTTTGACGCTTTGAAGATTGCTGAAATTGAATTTAAATCAAACATTCTACCAATTTCTGTAAAGAAACCTTTGCCCCAAAAGAAGGAAGACAAACTTAAGAGATCAAGAGATCAAAAAGTTAATGATAAGAAGATTGAAGAAAGAGAAGATTCTGAAGAAGAAGAAATTGCAAAAGAAGGCGAGATAATGGAGCTTGCAAATCCTGACGACGAAATGGATGAAGATTCAGGGTCAGAAGAAGACGATCGAGAGTAAATTTAATTCTAACGAAAAATTTATAAACCTCTAAGTTAGCTAAAAACGTAAGTAGAAAAATTAGTAAAAATAAAATTATTCACAATAATATTCACTACTTTTTTCCTTGGGGAATAAAACCAGGGAAGCGGAAGACGAAAGTCAACTGCATTAGGCCAAACAACGCTTTAGCGTAGTTGGTCGTTTGGATCATAATGACCAAATCAATTTTATCAAAGATAGTTCAAACGGGTTTAGTCGGAGCGCTAGCTTTCATCGGACCAAACTATAAGATTAATTCTCAAGAAGTTATTCCTCAATTAGCTACTAGTTATTCAGAAGAAAGAAGTTCTCTATTAAGGGCTTTAACTGAAAAAGAAGTTGAAAGATTAAAAGAAAAAGCTTACGAACAGGAAGTCGAAGCATGGAAGTCAAGATATGTCCCAGACAAAATTGAAGCGCAAGTATATGTAAAGAGCGCTGTAGAGTTTGAAAAAGGTAAGCCGAAAATTGTTTCTCCCCAGAAGAGCTTGAAGGAAAGAATTGCGGATCATCCTGTTGTTGACGATCAGCATGAAATTGAAATTAGTAGACTTGAAAAATTTATTGAGTCTTCGGCAAAATATGAACAGGGTCCAACGATGTACGCAGGAACATTGAGAAACAGCGACGATGTTAGAGTTTTGGAGAAAGAAGGAAGAGAAGTGAAAGAAGCAATTGGATTGGCAAGTTTTTATTCAACAAAAGAAGGATTTCATACAACTGCAACTGGTGCACCATTCAGAGACGACCAAGATGTTGTTGCGGTAAATGAAAGATTAGGATATAAACTGCCTTGCGTAGTAAGAATTACAAATTTAGAGAATGGAAAAAGCGTTTATGCGGCAGCGCTTGATCATGGACCGTATGAATTTGACAAAAAAGGAAATGCAAAATACATTCTGAAGAAAGAAAAAGGTAGAGAAAGAAAAGTTTATGTTCCACATCCTGAAAGAATTGTTGATGCTTCTCCAAAAATTGCTAGAGAACTTGGTTATGAATCAAAAGGACTTGCAAAAGTTAAAGTGGAATATGTAGGTTCTATCTCGGATTATGAAGGGAAATAAAACTTAAAAAGGTTTAAGGTTTCCCCATTCTATGATTGTCAAAGGGGTTGAAGCGAGAGCTATTCTTGATTCTAGAAAAGAGCAAACTATTGAGATCAAGATCTTTACTGATTATGGAGAATTCTCTGCCTCTGCGCCGAACGGAAAATCGACTGGAAAAAGAGAAGCGAAATCTTACAAGAAAAGTTTGGAAGGGGACATCAAAGCGATGGAAGATTTCTCCGAATATTTTTCCAAAGAAATAATTGAGAGGATTGAAGACTTAAGAAGAATCGAGGACATTGTGGATGGACACGTTGGGGCAAATACTTTGTTTGTGTTAGAATCTGCAGTTTTGAAAGCGCTTGCAAAAGAAAAAAATTTAGAAGTGTGGCAGTTGATAAATCCTCAAGCAAGAAAAATGCCAAGGCTCTTAGGAAACTCTGTTGGAGGAGGGAAGCACAGTCACAACGGAAAAAGGCCTGATTTTCAAGAATTCTTGATCAGTCCAAATGAAGGATCAATCGAAAAAGATTTTAAGAAAAATATTGAACTGAAAAAAGAAATTGGAGAAAGGCTAAAAGAAAGGGATGGAAGTTTTAAAGGTAGAAAAAATGACGAAAATGCTTGGGAAACAACTCTGAATGAAAAAGAAGTCTTGGAAATTCTAAAAAGAGAAAGTGTAGATGTGGGCTTAGATGTTGCTTGCAGCAGTTTTTACAAAAGAAAAAAATATCACTATGAAAATCCTCGGCTTGACAGAACAGTGGATGAGCAGGCATTGTATGTTGGAAACATGATTAAAAATTTTAATTTAATTTATGTTGAAGATCCGTTTGACGAAGAAGATTTTGAAAGTTTTGCAAAACTGCATTCAAAGTTCCCGAATTGTTTGGTCGCCGGAGATGATTTGACAGTTACGAATTACAAAAGGTTGAAAAAAGCAATTGAAAATAAATCGATTAACGGAATTATTGTAAAACCAAATCAGAACGGTTCACTCTTAGAAGTTAAACGCGTCTGCGAACTTGCGCGAGAGAATGGAATAAAAATTATCTTCTCTCATCGGTCTGGAGAAACGGAAGAAAATATCTTGGCAGATTTAGCGTTCGGCTTCGGCGCGGATTTTTTCAAGTGCGGAATTGATGGACGCGAACGTGAAGCAAAATTGAAACGGTTGATTGAGATTGAGAAAAGTCTTTAGATTTTAATGTTTAAAATATTGTGTAACTTTCTTGTCAAAGAATAGATAATATATTGAGACAATCGCTAATATCATCCCCATTGTAAAAGAGAGACTTTTCAAGGATAATTCTTTTATTGATAATAAAATCATCGGGATTAGAGGTAAGTAAACAATAAAAAGAACCAACCAGAAGATCCTTGCCCAATTTTTTCCATGTAATAAACTATGAGCAACAAAGAATAAAGAAACCCCTAAAGGGAAAATTATTATTATCCCAAGTCCCTCCAGTCCCATGGAACTGTTAAATGCAGATAGAGATAGTAAAATAAAATACCCTGCAATTAAAGCAATTACGGAGGAGATCCAATAAATTGGAAAAGGAATATCCTTTCTCTTGTCTCCCATTTCATTTTTCGTCATTTAAAAAATCCACCTACCTTAAGATATTTCTTTACTTCTTTACTGAAGGTGAGGTATAAAATAACTAGAAGGTTAATTAAAATAGTAGGTAAAATTAACACTAAAATTCTCGCAATTCCGAATTCTGGGATTACTGCTTCTCCTGACATGATTGCAAAAACTTCAAGGGTGTTTAGTAGGAGTTGCAAGATTAAAACTATAATTACAACTATCCTTGCCCAATTTTTTCCTTTCCATAAATAAACGCCAGCAATAATTAAAACGATAGCAAATAATCTTGAAAATAAATAACCATTAATTAAACTAAAGCCAGATTTAATCCATACCAGAATAATAAGGGTACTTAAGATAACAGGTCTCACATTAACACCTTTTTTCATTAAGAAGATAATGAATAAGTGTACTTAAATCTTATTCCAAGATAAAAAAATAAAAGGTTTAAGCTGAAGCGTTTAGTAATTTAGAAAGTTTGCTTAAGTCCATTAAACGAGATAACCCCTTTAAATGATCTAAAGATTTTTGGTGGCCAATTTCACTTTGCATTACATCCCACAACAAAGGCGCATCGCAAGGTTGTAAACAGTCAGGAAGATTTTCTCTTTCTTTATGAATTTCGTCCACAGTGGGAGAACGATATTCTAAATGCCTAAAACAATAATCGCAAGAATCTCCGTTGGGAGAAAGATGTCCGTGTTGATCGCATTCTTCATATCGCATTTGAAGTTCAGGTTGATGAGAATTTAGTTCTAAATAATATTCTCTAACAGATCTAGATACTCCTTCAGGAGATAATTCGTGCATAAATTGTTTAAAGAAAATAAGTATTTAAGATTAATCTCTAATAAACTCTACTCACAAACTTTAAAAACCCAAATCCCCCTGAATAATTACTTATCACGTACCGGCTGAAACAAACCCGGAGACACCCGTGAGCTTATTATACAAACATGGCAAAGAAGAAAAAAACTGAAGAAAGTGTTATCGAAGAAGTAGAAGAAAATGTCGAAGAAGGTTTGGAAGCGGTAGAAGAAATCGCGCAAGAAGTTTCGAAGGCAATTGATTCTGATAAGGAAGATAAAAAGAAAGCACTTTTAGAAAAAGTCAAAAAGTTAAAAGAAAAAGTTGACAGCGGTATCAGTTCTGAAGATTTGAAAGAACAAGTTAAAGCAAAGAAAAGAGAAGAAATGCTTGTCCCGCTTGAAGAATATGTAAAGAGCGGAATTTATTTGGGAACACGTGTTGTTACACCAGATATGAGAACGTATGTTTATAGAAGAAGGGCTGACGGACTTGCAATATTTAATACTGATTTAATCGACGAGAAGTTAAAAGAAGGAATTGCTTATTTGGCTAAGTTCGCGCCTGAAGAAGTTATTCTTGTTTGCAAAAGACAAGCAGGATGGAAAGCGGCTAGAATGTTTTCTGAATTAACTGGAATAAGAGTTTTCACAAAAAAGTATCCGGCAGGAGTTCTAACAAATACCCAACTAGAAAATTTCTTCGAAGTTGAACTTTCAGTTATTTGCGATGCATGGCTTGACAAAAATGCTTTGAAAGATACACTTGATGTTAAAAAAAATGTTTTGATGGTTTGTGATACAAATAATTTCTCAAAGGGCGCGAATCAAATTATAATCGGGAACAATAAAAGTCCTAGAAGTTTGGGATTAATTTTCTATCTTCTTGCAAGAGGATATTGCAAAGCAAGAGGAATAAAAGCAGATATACCTGATCTTGAATGGTGGACAGGCGAAAAAGAAGAATCTCAAGCTGGTGCGAAATTGGGTGTTTAAACATAATAATTTTTAAAAACACCAAAAGGTATTATCTCTAATGAAATACGATCCGATTCCAAGAGAATTAAGATTTCTACCACATGTTGAAGATGCTCTCGTCGAGAGATTAGACAATCATGGTTACAATTTTGAAGGATTATTTCATCGGGATGAGGGTCATGGCGACGGAGGAAGAAGAGTAATTCCTGCCAGAACAGATGATTACGACGATCAGAGTGCATTTTTGGAATGAGGTATTTGAACATAATAATTCTTAAAAAGAGTACTGTTCAACTTTAATTATGGACGTTAGATTCTTAGAAGGTGGCGTAAGACTTACTGAAATTGCTTTTGATGATTATTTTACTGTAGACAAATTTAGAAGAATGGAACGTCCAGAAATCCATGATAATGAATGGGCACTTTATGAAGTGCAGAAAGATCGAATAAGAATTCGTTATTTTATTCAGCCTCAAAATGGAGAATCAGATTACGAGAGACAAGGAAGATTTTTCGCGGCGCTTAGTGAACAAATAATTGACAAAAATAAAAATTATATCTTTGAAGGAACTAATTCTCCTTCGTCTTGAAAAATAACCAGCCGTTTTTCTTCGGGCCGAAATTTGTTTTTACTAACGCAAAATCGCCTTTGAGTTTATGGCCGTGAATTTTTATTTTCATAGATTTTTCATTTTCTTCTACCGTTTCGTAATGGCCGCTGTCCCAAATTTTTACGTCGCCGGCACCATAATTTCCTTGCGGGATTTTTCCATGGAATTTTTCGTAGCCTAGAGGATGATCTTCAACTTGAACGGCGAGGCGTTTAATTTTTGGATCGTCCGACGGCTCTTTAGGAATTGCCCATGATTTTAAAACGCCATCTTTTTCTAAACGCAAATCATAATGAAGATGAGAAGCATGATGCTCTTGAATTACATATTTTAATTTTTTAGATGAAGATTTTTTCTCACCGGCAGGCTCGGAAGTTTTCTTGAAATCTCTTTTTTTATTGTATTCAGTTAATGACATAGTTAATTTAAGAAATTAAACTATAAAAATTATTTTAATTCGTTTCTTCAACTTTTGCGCCGCATTCATGGCAGAATTTTTGAGTTTTGTTTAAAGTTGTTCCACAAGATTTACATTTTATTGTAATCGGTTTTACATCTACGACTGTTTTGTAACCTGACTTTCCAGAAACTATTTTTGAAAATACGTCAACAAATTCGCTAGAGCGTTGTATTTCTTCCTGCAATTTTTGTCTGCTTTCAAAATCATCCATCTTTTTCTTTTATGGTTAAATCTAGAATATTTAAAAAGATTTTTGTGCTTTATTTTATATGGACCTTAAAGAAAAAATCGTTCTTATTACCGGAAGCAGCGACGGAATTGGACGAGAAGCAGCGATTGAATTTGCAAAAGAAGGCGCGCATGTTGTAATAACTTACAATTCTCAAAGTTCCAAGGGGGAAGAAGTTTTTAATGAGTGCAACAAACTTTCAGAATCAATGCTAGTTAGACTCGACGTTAGGGAAGAGGAGTCGATAAAAAACTGTGTCGAAGAAGTAATTGATAAATTTGGAGCGATTGATGTTTTAGTAAACAATTCCGGAATTGTAATCTGGAAAGATTTAGTGGAGCAATCTTCGACAGAAATTGAAAATCAAATTGACATTAATTTGAAAGGATTAATTAAGATGACAAAGACAGTCTTACCTTATTTTCAAGGACAAGGTGAAGGAATTGTAATTAATATTTCGTCGGGCGCTGGAAAAACAGGTTATGGAGAAATTTCAGTTTATTGTGCAACAAAATTTGGAGTGAGGGGATTCACTCAAGCAATGGCGGAAGAGTTTGACAAAAACAGAATTAGATTTTATTCTGTAAATCCTGGAACAACAGCGACGAAGATGACTGATTATCGCGGAACTGAGGCAAAAGAAGTTGCAAAAATTATTGTAATGGTAGCAAAAGAAAATTTAGGTAAAAAATCCGGAAGTGATATTGATGTTTGGAATTACGTGGGTAAAGAAGTTGAAGAATGACTATCAAAAAATAATTGGAAATATTTTCAAAAATCCGACGAAACATTTATAAATGCGTTCTCTCTCAAGTTTTCGTTAAGATGAGTGCCTTAATGAAACATATACTCAAGAAAAATATTAAGGTATGAGGTATGTAGAAGCAATCATCAGTTGTAGTTCTAATAAAGTTATGATCAAAGCCGATAGTTAGGAGAATGTGTGAAGTAATTTTCTACTTACAAGAAAATTGCGCAATGGAAATTCTATTGAATTTATGAAGTTGTTGAAATCCAGTTGATCCTGCTGGCGGCTGCGGCTCTCTGGTTTGCACTTAGACATGCAAGTTATTATCTTTAGAAATAGAGGTAAAGCGGACTGCTCAGTAACACGTAGCTAATCTACCCTTAAGTCGAGGATAACCTCGGGAAACTGAGGATAACACTCGATAGGAGATATACCCTGGAATGATTTATCTCATAAATTCGAGCTTAAGGATGAGGCTGCGGCGGATTAGGTTGTTGGCGGGGTAATAGCCCACCAAGCCGAAGATCCGTAAGGGCTCTTAGCGGAGGGGCCCTGAGAGGGAATCTGAGACACTATTCCCAGCCCTACGGGGTGCAGCAGTTAGGAATCTTTTGCAATGCGCGCAAGCGTGACAAATTGAGCCAGAGTGCTCTTCATTGAAGAGCTTTTGCTAAATGTAAAAAGTTTGGCGAATAAGGACTGGGTAAGACGGGTGCCAGCCGCCGCGGTAATACCCGCGGTCCAAGTCGCAGCCATCTTTATTGGGTCTAAAACATCCGTAGCTTGCTTGGTAAGTTTCTTGTGAAATCCGGCCTCCCAAGGGTCGGGCGTGCAGGAAGTACTGCTAAGCTAGAGACTGGAAGACGTGAGAAGTACGTTTGAAGTAGTGGTAAAATATTTTAATCTCAGACGGACTCACAATAGCGAAGGCATCTCACGAGGACAGTTCTGACAGTAAGGGATGAAGGCTAGGGGCGCAAAACGGATTAGATACCCGTGTAGTCCTAGCAGT
>CAZFDH010000033.1:0-10260 GCA_964518155.1 Candidatus Woesearchaeota archaeon | reverse complement strand
CTCCTATCGGTGAAATAGAATATTCTCTGTTTTTTAGAATCCTTCTCATTTCTTCTGCAGGTTCAACTCCTCCTGGTTCTCTTCCAGCATAAACTTCGATTCCTTTTTCTTCCAAATATCTAAAAAGCTTTTCGGTTTGAGTTGTTTTTCCGCAACCCTCTCCACCTTCAATAACAATTAACTTCCCTCTTTCCATTTACCGTTAAATTAGAATCTTTTTATAAATCATTATTATACTGCAAAATATATTTTCATTTTCCATTTGATTTAAATAGTTTTTTTGGAAATAGGCAATATGGATTCAAAAGAATGTGAGCCGTATGGAACTAGTCTTACTAGAAGAGCTGTTTCTCTCGGAGGCGAAAAAGAATTATTTAACCTTCATCAAATTGGAGAAAGTGGTGAAGTTGAGTTAGTTGATTACATGGGCAGCGACGATAGCGTTGAATATGCAGCAACACTTGGATTAGGAAGAGGCATTATCTCCCCCGAAGTTTCACAAGATGATTTTATACAAAATCTTTCTGCAAAAGGAATTCAAAATCCATTCAAAGCGGTTCAGTTAAAATTCTCAATTCAATCTCCTATTTCCGTTGCACTTGCATTTGTTTACGAACCTGCCTGCAGTGTCAATGAATATTCTGGAAGATACTCTCATATGAAGAAAACTGGAGATTTACCTTCTTTAGAAAACCTAGCAAGAGTTTTTGTGGGAACCGGAAATGAAGAAAGGGCTAGAGAAGCTCTTGAAGTTTTAGTGAATTGCCGACGTGAATCTCTGAAGGATTATCACGCGCTTGTTTCAGAGGAGGTTGACATGGCAAGAGAACTGGCAAGGAGTATTTTAGGAACAAATAATGATACTAAATATTATTGGAAGATTGATTTATTCTCACTCGCCCAATTTGTTAACCGATACACTTCGCAATTAAGTCAACATGATTTAACAATAAAGTTTGTTAATGAGGTAAGTCAGATTGCACAACAAGTTGCGCCTTTATCATGGAACGCTTTAATGGATGCTCCACTTAATAAAGAATTAAGATTAACTATGCCATCAGACGAAGAAATTGTTGATAGTGATCTATCTAAGCCTTGGTGGAACCCTTCTTCAACACGAAGAGTGACTGTTCCGGAATTTGATCAATCTTTATTCCAAATTCAGAAATTTTTAGATCACGGGCAATTTCAAGTAATTGATTATATGGGTGATGATTGTTCCTTTGCTCAAGCAGCAAGAACAAGTTATGGAGAAGGAACTAAAACTATTCTCGATGATAAAAAATTAGTTGATAGTTTAATAAGAGATTTGCATACTTCTCCCGTTGAGATGGCTGAGATGTCTTTCATGACTCGTGCTCCGGTTTTTACTGATCCGCGTCAATTTGCGCGGCACAGAACTCTAGATAATGATGGGTTTATGGGTTATACTCCAGTAGGAAGTCTTGCATACTTCCCAGATGATTCTCAATTCAAGCATCAAGATAAAATAAATCGTCAAGGAAGAGGAAAAGAAATGGATCCTGAAGAAATGAATACTGCTAAAGAATTACTTCAGAGATCAATTGAAAGAGAACGCGAAGCAGCTGAACACTTAAGAAAGATTGGAACTCCTGAAGAGATAATTCGATCTGTAAAAGGTGTGGGATTTTATACAAAAAGATGGAGAACTGGAGATGTTCACAATATTCAACATATGTTGGGTTTAAGATGGGAGGATCATGCTCAATATGAAATAAGAGTTCTTGCAGAGATTATTGCCAAAGCTCATCAGCTTCACACCCCAAACGCTTACGAATCATTCATGATGCATCAAAAAGAGGGTATGAGATTAAGTTCAAAAGAAATAAACTGGATGAGAGAAAGAGGAATTATTAGTCCTCGACATGATCCTGATTCAATCGAACTTTATCAAGGTGTTCCAGGATTTACTATTAAGGAAGGAACTGAATTAGGTAGAGAAGGTAAATCAGCTCAAAATAAATTAAAAAGATTTTTATCTTAAAACTTCACCTCAACCATTTCTTCTCTTGGAAATAATTTTCTATATCTTACTCCTGCTTGATTGAACATTATCTTAGATGCTTTGACTGAATCAGTGTTTGCATATTTATCTTCGAGATAAACAACTTCTTTTATTCCTGATTGAATTATTGCTTTCGCGCATTCATTGCACGGAAACAGCGCAACATACATGCTGCAGTCTTTTGTATCACGACCCATTGAGTTTAAAATTGCATTTAGTTCCGCGTGACAAACATAAGCATATTTTGTTTCAATATAATTCCCATCTCTTTCCCAAGGCAATTCATCGTCGGAGCAACCGATCGGAAATCCGTTGTAGCCTATTCCGATAATTTTTTTGTCTTTGTTCACAATGCACGCGCCAACTTGTGTGTTAGGATCTTTGCTTCGCTTCGCAGACAGAACTGCGATTCCCATAAAATAGTCATCCCACGATAAATAATCATTTCTTTTTCTTATTTTTCCAGAAGTTATTCTGTTAACAAGTAATTCAACTTTTTTTCTTATCTCGTCAAAGTTTCCTTCATTTGTTATTTTATAATTCGCCGCCTTCATGCATTCTTCGACCGCCTGTCCCGTAGACAATTGTCCTATTCCGCGATCGCGGTTGTCAACCAAAATAAATTCTTCCCATGTCCGAGGATCTTTTTCTCTATCTCTCTCCAGAATTCTTTGGAATCTTATTTCTCTCGCAGCATCCACAGAAATCAAAATAAAATTATTCATCTTCTTCAGTTCTTCAATTTCGCCCGGATTTCTTATTCCATCTACGACGACGTTTTCATAATTATTTTCTACTATTCTTTTCGAAACAAGTTTTGCCAAAAATCCTTTTCCTTCCTTTGCTCTCATTTCATCTCCCAAGTTTTGCAAATTCTCGCGTGTAATTTCAATTCCTCTTTCTTTGGCCAGAAGTCTTAGCTCATCAGATAAAGATAGATAAACAAATCCCTTTTCTCTTAAAATATCCGCAATAATTCCTTTCCCCGAAGCAATTGTTCCACTCACCCCGATTATCATCAAATGCAGAATTCTTTTCTATTTTAAATGATTGTTATTCTCAAGAAGATATGTTTGGTTTAGCCGCACCCACCTGCATAAGTGCAATTATGGCATTTGTAACAGCTTCCAGATCTTGAAGTAAATCCACCACATCTCGGGCAAGGAGGACCTGAAGCAGATGACTTCTTTAATTTACCATTTCCGTTTTTCATAGACTTCATAATTTCTTCTGGATTTTGACTACCAATTTCTATTCCTTGATCTATTATCCTTTTCATTGCTTCTCTTTGTTTATTTTGGAATAATCTTGTTTTAGTTAAATCTAGTGAACTAGGTTCGGTTGCTAATTCTGATGCACCAAGATATTCTATTCCTAATACTCTAAAGATCAAATCGTGTATTCCCATTGCCATCTTTACCGGTTCATATCCTTTTACTGGACCTCTTGGTTCAGATTGTGTTTCAACAAATGTAGCTACTAGATTTTCTAAAGGAACCCCATGCTGTAATCCTTTAGATACGGATACTGCAAAACTGTTTAATGAAGATCTTAACGCTGATCCTTCTTTTGAGGCGTCAATAAATATTTCTCCTAACTCTCCCTCATCATATTCCCCTGTTCTCAGATAGATAACATGATTAGCCATCTCAAGGGGAATTGTTATTCCTTCTCTTTTAGGAGGTAGTCTCTTCTTTTGACCCCACATTAATGCTTCTTTTTCAAGATTGCCTTCTTCATGTCTTCCCGTATTCAATGGCTGAGAACTTTTGCATCCTTCTCTATAGATAGCAATCGCTTTGATTCCTTTTTTCCAAGATGTTAAATATACATCCGAAATATCTTCTTCAGTAGCATCGTTTGGTAAGTTAACAGTTTTAGAAATTGCGCCGGAAATAAATGGTTGTGCAGCAGCCATAATGTTTACATGTCCCATTGGAGCGATGAACCTTGTTCCTCCTCTTCCTGGATTAGCAGTATCAAAAATAGGATAATGTTCTTCAGAAACATGTGGCGCACCTTCAACAACTTGGAAACCATCTATAAAATTAATAATATCTCTTACTTGTCTTGGTTTATACCCTAATTCTTTTAACTTCCTTGGTCGATCAAACTCCTCAACAGACATTGCCTCTGCATAATGTTCTTGTTTCAAATGAGGAGAACCTTTTGCAGAGTTATGTCCAACAACATAAATATTAACATCTGCAATTTGATCTTCAGAATATCCTAATCTCCTTAATGCATTTGGTATTCCTTGGTTAACTATTTTTACACTTCCTCCTCCTGCTAATTTTTTATATTTGACAAGAGAAAAATCCGGTTCAATTCCAGTAGTATCGCAATCCATTAACAGTCCAATTGTTCCCGTCGGAGCAAGAACTGTTGCTTGAGCATTTCTGTAACCGTTTTGTTCTCCAAGTTCAATTGCTCTGTTCCAGACTTCTCGTGCAGAGTCGATTAAATATTCTAATCCCTTTGAAGTTCTTATCTCTTCAACTTTTCCTCGATGTTTATTCATTACTCTTAAAAATGGTTCACGGTTTTCGTTGAATCTATTAAATGGACCAATTCTTGTTCCAGCAATTCTTGCTGATTGAGCATAAGCTTCTCCAGTCATTATTGCAGTAAGACTACCCGTCATACTCTCTGCAGCTTCGCTGTCATAAGGTATCCCTAAATTCATCAGCACCGCACCCAAGTTTGCATATCCTAATCCAAGCGGTCTAAAGTCTTCACTGTTTCGAGCAATTTCTTTTGTTGGGTAGCTTGCTTTTCCAACCAATATCTCTTGTCCGGTAAATATAACTCTAATGGCGTGCTTATATCCTTCGACGTCAAATGTTCCATCTTGATTCAAAAACTTCATTACATTAATTGATGCAAGGTTGCACGCAGAATTATCTAAGAACATATATTCTGAACACGGATTGCTTCCTCTTATTGGACCACTATTTGAACACGTATGCCAATCGTTGATTGTAGTGTGAAATTGAACCCCCGGATCCGCACATTCATAAGCAGCGTGATTAATTTTGGCCCACAATTCATTGACTAATCTTGTCTCTCTAATCGAACCATCTTTTCTATTTCTAATTACAAATTTTGCTTCCGGATTTCCTACTCCGCCCATGAACTCGTCGTCGAGTCTCACACTGTTGTTTGAGTTTTGGCCTGGCACTGTAGAATAAACAATTTCTTCATAGTCTGAAGGCCATCCTGCAGCAATTAAATCTCTTGCCATTAATTCTCCATTTAATTTCCAATCTACAAAGTCAAATATCTCAGGATGATCTTGATCTAATATCACCATCTTTGCCGCTCTTCTTGTCGTTCCTCCTGATTTTATTGAACCTGCCCATCCATTAATTGCATTTAAGAAAGAGATAACTCCAGAAGAATATCCTCCTCCTGAAATTCTTTCTTTTTTCCCTCTAACATTTGAGAAATTTGTTCCAGTACCAGACCCTTGTTTAAACAACCTCACTTCCGATTTTTGTAAATCTAACATATCCATGAGGTCATCGTCGACAGATTGAATAAAACATGCAGGTGCTTGCGGTCGAGAGTAAGTGTCTTGTGTTAATACCACCTCTCCTCTTTCATGATCATAAGCCCAATTTCCAACTGACTCTCCTCTAACACCATATTTCTCAAATAATCCGACGTTAAACCATACCGGAGAATTAAATGCAGCTTTTTGATGAATAAGTAAGTGAGCTAATTCACTTCTGAAATTCTCTCCATCTTCTCTAGAAGCAAAATATCCATGCTTAATTCCATGATCTGCAATTGCATAGGCGACTCTTTCAACCATGCTTCTTACACTTGTTTCAACACCATTCTCCGGATCTCTAAAATATTTTTCTGCAGCTATATCTACTGCAAGCTGTGACCAACTTTTAGGAGCTTCAACTTGGTCTAGATGAAATAATACTCCCTTAGTATTTCGATCTATAATTGTACTTTCTCTCACATCATACTCTACTTCGTCAAGAGGGTTGACCCCTTCACGAGTATACATTCTTTGGAATCTTAATCCTGATTCAGAATAATGTTGATCTTCAACTCTTGATTCTAATGCTGTTGCCATTTTTTTCAACCTCTTTCAACTCTTTAGCAATTTCTCTGAAGTCTGCGATGTCCTGGAAATCTTTGTAAACCGACGCGAATCTTATGTAAGCGACTTTGTCAAGTTTTTGCATTTTTTTCATCACCATCTCACCAATATATGAACTTTTGATTTCCTTCAGTCCTTTTTTCCTTAACGACTCTTCAATTTCTTGAATTAATCTTTCGACTTTTTCTTTTGGAACCGGTCGTTTTTCAAACGCGCGATGAATTCCGTTTTCAAGTTTTTACCGGATGAAATTCTCGCGCCTGCCATATTTTTTAACAACAAGAATTTAGCTTTTTTAAACAAGATCATAAGTTGTGAACCTATTGCCGCATTTCAAACACTCTCTCCTCCTCCTCATTCCCTCAGGAGAGCTTCTTTTATTGGTCACTCGTGATTGAGTGCTTGAACAGTATGGACATTCCATCGTACAATATCTTGTACATCTACTCCAGATGATTTACTATCTGTTGTATTGCATTGGGTTAAAACTCAAAACCTATTTAAAGATTTTGAACCATCCAAAAAAAGTAACATTATTTTGCATGCGCATTACAGTAATCGTCATATATTTTCAAAACTTTTTCGCTTCTAAGGAAATCATAAACTGATGAGCTAATATTTATTCCTTGTCTATCAATCAAAGCAAGCTTCAAACTCCTTCTTTGTCCTCTGCTTACTCCTTTAATTCCTTCAATTGCAGCATCTAATTGATGTGAATAATGTTGATTAAAAGACATTCGAGTAAAAACTGTTTTAGCAAACTTCGACGGAAAATCTGACAATAAATCTTCTAAATCTGCATTTCCTAGTCCAAGTTGTCCAGCAACTATTGAGAATTTATCTCGGTAATGATTGAGTATTGCCTCGTCACTTTCTCCCCATTCCATATTTATTTCAACGTTTACCCTTTATTAATAATTATTGTTCTCGAATATATAGATGACTTCAAACTTCATTGAACTCAACGCTTTGTTTATAAATAGAATTCTTCTATATTGATTATGGAGGAAAAGTTTTTATTAATCTCAATGGAAGACGAGCGTGCAAAAAAACTCGCCGATGTATTAGGAAATAAAACTTGCAAGAAAATAATTGATCTGTTTGCTGAAAAAGGAGAACTTTCTGAAAAAGATATTTCCGATCATTTGAAAATGCCCCTTAACACCGTTGAATATAATCTAAAAAAATTAATCGCGGCAGAATTAGTCGAGAAAACCAAAACTTTCTTTTGGAGTCAGAAAGGAAAGAAAATTCCAACCTATAATTTATCAAACAAAGCAATTATTATTTCACCTAAAAACTCAAACTTATCTTCAAAATTAAAATCTATTCTCCCAGTCGCATTTGTTGCTGGACTAGCTTCAGTTGCATTGAGACAATTTTATATTTATTCCAGCGCAGCACCTCAAGCATTCGAAGAATCCGTTTCACTTAAAGCCGCTGCATTTGATATGGCCAACGAAGCTGCAGTTGAAAGTTCAAATTTCTTTTTTTCCTCTCCTCCGTCGGCATGGCTCTGGTTTTTGTCCGGCGCAGTTCTAGTCCTAATTTTATTTTCCATCTTAAATTGGAGGAAATTGTAAATGAAAGCAAATCAAAAGATTTCCAATCATTCGTCTTCATCAAAATTCAGACAATTGAAATCAAATCAAAGATTTTCATTCACTCCTATTTCATCAAGCTCAATAGAACTGAAAGGAGGAAAAACAAATGGATAAGTCAGTACAAATAACAGCTATAATTGTTGCCGGAATGGTTTTCCTTGGACTTTTAATTGCAGGTTCAATTGCAAATTTAAATCCAGTCCAATCAAATACAATCACTGTCGACGGTATGGCTAGTATTGATGCTCTTCCGGATTTAGTTGTTGTATATTTCAGTGTTGAATCAAAATCACAAACTAGTGAAGGCGCAACACAAGATAATGCTTTAATTGTTAGTCAACTCAAAGATAACTTAGTTGCTCAAGGATTCGACCGCCAGGAAATCAAAACTCAAAGTTTCAACGTAAACAAAAATTATGAGTGGAGATCAAAAGAATATACTGAAAACGGTTACATAGCAGTTCACACATTAAAGCTTGAAATACCTGCAGATGAATCTGATCGTGTTGGTGAAGCTATCGACGCTGCAGTTGACGCTGGAGCTGGAATAAGTTACATAAACTTTGAACTAAGCCAGGAAAAACAAAACGAATACAAGGCTGAAGCAATAAAGTTGGCCGCGCAGGACGCTAAAACAAAAGCGCAAGCAGTTGCCGACGGATTTGACAAAGATCTTGGAGCTTTAGTTTCAACTTCGATGAGCAGTTTCGATTACTACCCTTGGAGACTTTATGAATCCGCAGGATCAGTAAGCGCAGATGCAGCAATGGCAAAGGAAGCAGCAACAAACATAAACCCAACCGAACAAGAAATCTCGGCACGAGTTTCAGCTGTTTACAAGCTAAAATAATTTTATTTTTTATTTTTTCTCTTTCTAATTTTTTTATTTCATCTCCCTAGTTTCAAAGATTTCCAATAAATGAATCCTAGTAGTACTGATAACGCCGTCATAAAAACTAATGTAGCAACTAAGAGCATTACATGGTTTTCAAAATAAGCATTTGACAAAGCAGGAATTCCAAAGATTGCCCCCACCGTTCCCGGAACGTTTACGACGATGCTTACAATTGTCAAGAACGTCATAATCACCGTCAGCTTTTTCATTGTGTCGTTTAATTCACGGTTGGATTTCATTTCTGATTTTGTTCTTAGTGAAGCAGTTCTATAATTATGGCTTCTGCCTCTTTCAAGCCAATACCTTGCTTCTGTTGAAAATAATTCGTATTCTAGCTGAACGATCGAAGAATCAAAACAATCAACTTCTTCTTCTTTAAGTTCGATTATTATTTGCAAAAGTCCTTCAAGTCGATCGGTTAGTTTTCTCAATTGCATCCCACATTCCTCAATTAGATCCAGATTAGGGTTTGATTCAAGTTGATTCATTCGATCCCTTATTCTAAGAAATTCTTTTGAGTAATTTTTCAAAATCGACTTCAAAAAAAGCATGATCAAAACCGTGCTTTCACCTTTTTTCTTCTTAACCAGTTTCTCATATTTTTTGTCAAATTTTATTGAATTCACCGAAGAGTGCGCAATTATCTTGTTTTTTGAGACTAAAACCAAATTCAATTTCGTATCTCCGTAAGATGGAATATTTAGAATCGTAAACTCATCCTCGCTTTCCATAAATGGGATGTCAATTCTCAAGATGTCGTCGATCTCAACACCTAACTTAAGATTCTCAATCTCTTTTTTCAGTTCATCAACACTCTCAACAAAATTAATCATATTAGAATTATTTTTCTGAGGTTTATAAATTAATTCCTAAAAAAAGAAAAAATGTTTACCCATCCGTAGACAGATAAACTTACATTATAACTTGACAGCTTTCAACGCTCCAGTCGTCTCCATTTAGTTCTGCATCAAATGCAGTGCTGAATGTTGCATAAGGACAAGCACCTGAAATTTCTTTACCATTTATGATAAATCCTGGTGTTCCTTGTATTCCGACTTTTTGTCCGTCAGACATGTCCTTTTGAACTTCTGAAGCCATTTCTCCAGAGTCAAGACATGAATTGAATTCTGCTGTGTCTAGTCCAAGATCTGCAGCGTATCGCTTAAATGATGCAACTCCGCCTGAAACTCCATCAGTGAAAAGCTTATCATGCATCTCGAAATATTTTCCTTGTTCTCCTGCACATTCTGCCGCTTCAGCAGCTTTTTGCGCTTGAGGGTGGAAGCTCAAAGGGAAATCTCTGTAAATAAATTTCACCTTTCCACTATCAATATAATTTGATTCTATTGATCCTAAAGTTTGCTGATAGAATCTTGCACAGAACGGACATTCATAGTCACTGAATTCCACAACTGTAATTGGAGCGTCTTCATCTCCTCTGACCGCATCATCATCAATCAAAGACTCCATGTTTATTGACGGCAAATTGTTTCCAGGATTTTTAACTGAATTGCCATTGCCATTTCCTCCAAACATCATGAATAAAACAACAATTAAAGCAACTCCTAAAATCGCAGTCGCAACTTTCCACATCGTGTATTTATTGATTTTGATT
>CAZFDH010000032.1:3740-10350 GCA_964518155.1 Candidatus Woesearchaeota archaeon | reverse complement strand
TTTCAAAACTAAAACAAAGAAAAATATCTAAAGAGCAATTAATAATAAGAACCCAGATTAAAAAAGATTTGGCCGAATATAAATCAATTTCGCCTCACGTCGTCGCTGCAAAAAAGATGAAGGAAAGAGAATTACCTGTAGGAGAAGGAAATTTGGTAGAATATTATCTCGCCCAAGTACAAGGAAAATCAAAACTCATACGTGATAAAGTAAAACTCCCAGACGAACAAGGTGAGTATGATATAGAGTATTATCTTAATAATCAAATCCTGCCTGCAGTGGAAAATATCTTTCAGCTCTTCAAAATCAACACACAGGAGATTATCGAGGGCAACAAACAAACGAAGTTGTTCTAACTTCTAAAAGTTTAAAAAGAGTGCTCATTTCCTCAACTAGCTTCTAAACTAATCAAAGCAAAATATCAAACCAAGAGAACTATGGAAAACGAAGAAGAACCAAAAGCAATAAGAGATCCACAAGAGTATATTTCAGAACTTGAAGAAATAGTTAGACATTCCAAAGAAATAAGATCAATAGTTGGACATGAAATTAGAAACAGGTTATTAGTCATAAAATTAACTCCAGAATCATTGCGTAGAGAAGTACTTTCTTTGCAAGAAGGAGAAATTATGTCTAAAGAAAAAATAGACAAACTACTAAGTTATGCCGATACTATTAAAAGAAATTTTAGGCAAGTAGAGTCAATTTCCACAATATTACAACTATCTTCGATGAGAGTTAAAGATATAAGATCAAAATATGAGTCATTTAATTTAGAAGAATTAGCAAGGGAAAGTGTTCTTTCATTCGAAACAGAATTATACGAAAATGAGGTTGCGCTAGTTTACGAATATGAAAAAGAAAGCGACGGACAACCAATTTATGTCCACAGCCACAGAGGTCTAATGTCTGCAATTATGAATACGGTCTTAACAAACTGGATAAAACATACTCCGCAAGGATCAATAGGAAAATTAGGCATCAAAAAAGAAGATAAATATCTACATATTATTACAGAAAACCTTTTAGGACAATCAAAAAAAGAGTATGAAATAGGTGGAACGGGAGTAGGATTTGTTTTGCTCGATTCAGCAGCAAGGATGTTCAAAGGAGAAGTTAGCGGAGAGGTAGGATTTTTATCAGATGAATCATATCCACACCGGGAAAGGTACGGTTCTACTACTGCAAAAGAAATACGAGATAAAGAAGCATTTTTATTAAGAATTAAAATTCCAATAAAAGAACTAACTTATCACCAACCTGAATCTAAAAGAGGTTAAAACAAAACACCTGTTTCTAAACTTCCCGTTCCTCTAAAATCATCTTGAACAGTTTTTGTGTACATGCTCAAATCAGCAAAACGTCTTCCCCTATATCCTACAACTTCTAATCTTGCCGGAGGACGGTTTAACGCTCTCCATTCAGTCGTCACATTTCTATCATAAGGATCATATAAATATTCCATAAGATTGAACATATCTATCAATTTATAAACATTTATTTTCTTTTTTTACAATGAAATACGAACCCAAACCACTATTTTTAGAAAGAATGAAAATGCTCTTAGGCGACGAAATTAAAGAATTTTTAGAAATTTCTTCCACCGAGCCAGTCAATTCAATACGCTGCAACGAAATAAAAATTTCTCCAAAAGAATTGAAAATCCGCCTTGAAAAAAAGGGATGGAAAATAAAATTACCTTTCAAAAATTATCCTCAGGTCATGATCGTCGAAAATGAACTAGCTCCTGGAGAACTTGGCCGCTCGCTCGAACATCTTTTGGGTTATTATTACATCCAAGAAATCTCAAGTATGCTTCCAGTAATAGCACTCGAGCCAAAGCCAAACGAAAATGTTCTGGACTTATGCGCTTCTCCTGGATCAAAAACAACTCAAATCGCCTCCGAAATGAAAAACGAAGGAAACATAGTCGCAAACGAAGTATCACTACCAAGAATAAAAATTCTTTCTTCAAATCTTGAAAGGTGTGGCGTTTCAAATGTAGTCGTAACAAAAAAAGATGGAATCGCTCTTTGCAAAAGGTTCAAAGAAGAAGAGATATTCTTTGACAAAATCCTCGTCGATGCTCCGTGCTCTGGTGAAGGAACACTAAGAAGTTCTCCAAAAACTTTTCTGATGTGGAACATAAATACTGTTAACCAATTATCCGGAATACAAAAAAAATTATTTGAAAATGCATTTGAAATTCTAAAAGTCGGAGGAGAAATAGTTTATTCTACATGCACCCATTCTCCTGAAGAAAACGAAAACATAGTAAGTTGGGCGCTAGAAAAATTCAAAGGGCAAATCCAAATAGAAAAAATATCTTTGCCTCTTAAAACTCGTCCAGGTATAACTAATTGGAAAGAAAAAGAGTATCTCCAAGACGTAAAATATTCGTGCAGGGTTTATCCTCAAGATAATGATACCGAAGGATTTTTCTTAGCAAAATTCCGGAGGACAAAATGAAAACACCATTCATACCATTAAGAGTTTTGAATTCAAAAGAAAGAAAAAGAATTCTGCAGAATTTACAAGAACAATTTGGAATTGAAGAAGTTGAAGGAATAATTTTACAAAAAGGAAAAGAAAGAATTTTTCTTTATCAGGGATCCCTCAGCGCGGACGAGATAATCAAAATTGAAACTCTAGTTCCAATCGAAAGAATCGGAATGTATTTTGGAAAAATTGTCGAGGACAGATATAGCTCTGACAACGTAAGAATGTCAATCGAAGGAACTCAATTACTAAAAGATCAAATCAAAAAAAATATTTTCGAGCTCAACGAAGATCAAGCAGACAAATGGATGAAAGGCCAAGATTTAGAAATAAAATCTGGTTTGAAAGGATTTGTAGTTATGAAATACAAAGAAGAATTTTTGGGCTGCGGAAAAGCATCAGAAGAAAAAATAGGAAATTTCATTCCAAAAAATAGAAGACTTCGAGACAAAAATATAATTCAATAGCTAGTTTCTTCCATTTAAAATCTTTCTTTGTAAACTAACTTGACTATGCGCTCTTCGATGATTTGAAGGTAGAATTTCTTTTGGCGCTCTTGGTAGATCAATTTTATCTTGGAGACCAAAAAAATTGTAAGGAAGATCAATTAAAGAATCAAAATCAGATAAGTTTATCTCAATTGGAGTAAAATAATCAACTAGAGGGTCATGTAAATTCGCAAAGTCAAAAATTAAACCAACTTGATAATGACCTTCATATACCATAGCATTTTGTTCTCTTATAAGTCCCTTCATAGATGACAATGCAACCCCTCTAAATCTTCCGAAATAATCCATAATTGAATTAGCCATCAAAAAATTCAATAAAGAAAATATATAAACATTATTATTCTGCCAAATATATGAAAGCAAAAGATAAAGAAAAAATCATTCGTGCAGGACAAATTTGCAAAGAAACTAAAGAATATGCTAAAAAAATTGTGAAAAAAGATGTCCCTTTGCTTGAAATCGCAGAAAAAATTGAAGAAAAAATAATAGCGTTAGGTGCAAAACCTGCATTCCCTGTAAATCTTTCAATAAATGAAATCGCCGCGCATTACACTCCTTCTCACGACGACAAATCACTTTCCCATGGACTTATCAAAGTAGACTTCGGAGTTCAAGTTGATGGTTGGTCTGCAGATAACTCGATTTCATTTGACCTAGAAAACAATGAAGAAAATAAAAAATTAATCAAAGCGGCAGAAGAAGCGCTGAAAAACTCAATCGAAAAAATAAAAAAAGAAAAATCAAAAACACATTTAGGAGAAATCGGAAAAGAAATTCAGAACACAATTGAAAAAAATGATTTTTCTCCTATTGTAAATCTTTCCGGCCATTCAATGGAAGAATATGATTTGCATGCAGGCATTACCATTCCAAATGTTGACAACAAAAACGTTGAAAAAATCGGCGAAGGACTTTTTGCAATCGAACCGTTCACAACAAAAGGAAACGGCAAGGTAAAAGAC
The DNA here is from genome assembly GCA_964518155.1 of Candidatus Woesearchaeota archaeon. Classification (GTDB taxonomy): domain Archaea; phylum Nanobdellota; class Nanobdellia; order Pacearchaeales; family GW2011-AR1; genus JAUSKC01. The sequence continues at coordinate 6,380 of CAZFDH010000032.1, read as the reverse complement.
GGAAAGCCTTCAGGAATTTATCAATTAATCGAAGACAAAAACGTTCGAAGTCAAACAGCTAGAGAAGTTCTTGAGTTTATTGCACAAGAATACAACACACTACCGTTCTGTTCTCGATGGCTTGTGAAAAAATTCGGCTCCAAAGCATTAATTGGATTAAAACAACTCGAAGAAAATGGAAATCTCCATCAATATCCGCAGTTAGTTGAAGTCTCAGGCGCCAAAGTCGCACAAGCCGAAAACACAATTCTCATCGACGGCAGCGAAGTTATTGTTACGAGTGAGTAGAAATAACAATTATTTATTTTTTCTAGACTTTTCCCTAAATTCTTTCCAATAATTAATTTCTTCCGCAAATCTTTCATTATGTAGAGCATTTAGCTCATCAACAACAGATTTAACCAAAGGAGTGAAAGAGCCTTTTAACAATTCCAGTTGATTAAGATGATCAGAATAATTTTTTTCAAAATCTTCAGGTTTAGAAGAACCAAAAGTCATTCCATTCAAAGTTAAATAAAATCCATAAATAGATTCATCACTTGAAGAGTTAATTCTCCTAAAATCAAATATATTCCCTTCCAAAGGAGTTCCATTATTCCACTTACTTCTCTCTCTATCCCGATCAAAATGAACTTCAAATGGGAATGAAATTAAAGCGTGGGGTGTTAACACTGCTACTGCTGGAACTGAAGAAACTGCATAACCATCGCTATCCTTTGTTCCAATTTCTTCTCGCGATCTTAATTCTTTCATCCTCATTAAATCCAAATATTCACTCAGATTCATTACTCTTGTATCGGTCATAAACACATCTTCTCCATCACAAGCATAACCATATTTATGACTATGATATGATGAAGAATGATCAATCATCCTAATGTTTCCATCTGCGGGAAGATCAATTAATTTCTTTCTAATCTCCATAAGTTGTTTTAATGATGTTGAGCTACCATCTTCATTTCTAACTAAGGGAGTAAAATATGATTTTTCATAAGAAGTCAGTTTTCCTTCTTTTGTTAACCAAGGGGGATTAGCCTTAGGTAATTTATCCTTATCAACATATCTTGTCAACAATCCTCCATCAGTCCTTGGAGAACAATCAATTCCTCCCCTTCTAACAATTGCAACCGCATCATGCCCGAGAAGATAGAGGTCACCATCTCTTTGAAAACTAATAATTCTATAAGGATTATTCTTTAGACCTGAAACCATTAAATCAACAGTTGCGTCAATGGTGAATGTCATAAAAAATCAAGCTACAATCAGTTTTTAATCATTCTCGTTATAGAAAAGTTATTTTAGGATATATTTATCCCAAATAACTTCCGCCTTGTGGTATTGCAGCCTTCGCTTTTTGCAAGAAATTGTCCTCGATCTTTTTGTAAACTTCAATCGTGCTCTTTCCTATACTAGGTTTGACTTTTGTGAACGCTTCTTCGAAATGTTTTTTCTTTACGTCCTTCGCTTCAAGCGATTCTCTTAATGAAAGCAACGCTGCTTCTCTTACAAACGCTTCCAAATCTGCACCAGTATAGCCGATTGTTCTTTTAGCCCAATCTTTCAAATCAATATCTTTTGCAATAGGCATATTTTTTGTGTGAACTTTCAAAATCTCATAACGACCATCTTCTTCAGGAGCATTAACTAAAAGTATTTTGTCAAATCTTCCTGGTCTTAAAACCGCAGGGTCAAGCATATCTGGTCTGTTCGTTGCTGCGATAACTAAAATATCTTTCAAATCTTCAAGCCCATCCATCTCTGCTAAAAGTTGATTCAAAACTCTTTCAGTAACTTTCGTCCCAGAATCTTGTCCTCTTCTTCCAGCTAACGAATCAATCTCGTCGAAGAAAATAACACACGGTGCAACTTGACGCGCCCTTTCAAAAATCTTTCTCATTCCTTCTTCTGATTTACCGACCCACATAGATAATAACGAAGGTCCTTTAACTTGAATGAAATTTGCTTCAGATTCTTTTGCAACTGCTTTTGCTAAAAGTGTTTTACCTGTTCCAGGCGGACCATAAAGTAAAATTCCCCTCGAAGGTCTTATACCCATTCTCTTAAAACTATCAGGATATTTCATTGGCCATTCAACTGCTTCTTTTAACTCTTGTTTAACAGTTCCAAGACCTCCAACTGAATTCCATTCGACATTCGGAGTTTCAACTAAAACTTCTCTCATCGCCGAAGGTCGCACAACTTTAAGTGCTTCAGTAAAATCTTCCTTGTTAATTATTAATTTGTCTAAAACTTCTTCTGGAATCATCTCTTGAGAATCATCCAGTTTCATTTGCGGCAAGAATTTTCTTAAAACATTCATTGCTGCTTCTTTTGTCAACGCTTCAAGGTCTGCCCCAACAAAACCATGAGTTACCGACGCTAGTTCATTAAGATCAACATTCTTCGCCAAAGGCATTCCTCTAGTGTGAATTTTTAAAACAGAAAGTCTTCCATCTTTACCAGGGACATTAATTCCAATTTCTCTATCGAATCTTCCCGGTCTTCTCAGTGCAGGATCAAGTGCATTAATTCTGTTTGTCGCACCAATAACAATAACTTTTCCTCTTGATTTCAATCCATCCATCATCGTCAAAATCTGAGAAACTACTCTTCTTTCAACTTCTCCTGTAACTTCTTCTC
>CAZFDH010000032.1:0-3640 GCA_964518155.1 Candidatus Woesearchaeota archaeon | reverse complement strand
ATCGTCAAAATCTGAGAAACTACTCTTCTTTCAACTTCTCCTGTAACTTCTTCTCTCTTCGGAGCAATCGCATCAATTTCATCAATAAAAATAATTGTCGGCGCAGTCTTGTCGGCTTCTTCGAAAATATCTCTTATTTTCTTTTCACTTTCTCCATAAAACTTAGACATTATTTCCGGACCATTAAGTAAAATGAAATTCGCATCCGATTCATTTGCAACTGCTTTTGCTAAAAGTGTTTTACCTGTTCCAGGCGGACCGTGTAAAAGAACTCCTTTAGGCGGTTCAATTCCAAGTTTTTCAAAAATCTCAGGATGCTTCAATGGAATTTCTACCATTTCTCTTATCTTCTTTATTTCTTCAGATAATCCCCCAATATCTTCATAAGTTATCTCAGGAATTTTTTCTTCACTAATCTCAACAGCTTTTGGATTCAAAACAACCTCAGTATTTTCTGTAACAATTACCGGACAATTTGGATTTGAACTTACAACTAAAAATTTAATTTGAGTAACTCCTCCACCAAGTCCTCCAATTCCCATTCCTCCAAACAAATCATTTAGATTTCCAAAAATATCATTCAAGTCTCCAAATTCTTCTGACATTAAATCTCTTCTTCTTTGAACTCCTCCTAAAACAACAACGTCGCCTTTAACCAAAGTTCTTCCTAATAGCCCACGTTTCAAACTTTCAGGGTCACCTTGAACCATTATTCCTTTTTGCGCTGGCGCTATCATAATTTTTTTGGCCTCTTTTATTTCAGCCTTAGAAATTGTAACTATATCACCGATACCAGTTTTAGCATTTCTTCTTAAAATACCGTCAATCCTGATTATTCCTTCTCCAACATCCGCCGGATAGGCACGATCAACGATTGCAACTGTTTCTCGATTTCCTTTTATAACGATAACATCTCCTCTTCGAACATCAAGTTCTCTCATTACTTCGGAATCAATTCTCGCAATACCTTTGTAAGCATCATCTTGCAATGCTTCTACGACTTTAAGTTTAACATCTTTCTTATTTGGCATTTTTCCTTTCCTCATGTTTAACTTCTATTTTTTTATCAGGATATTTTACTGGATTAAAATCAAGTGAAACTTTTCCTAAATCTTCGAAACATAATCTTACCATATCATTCATTATCTTTTCTTGTTCTCTCATAAAAGATACGATCTCCTTTGGAATTGAAATCGCATAACTATTTCCAACAAGTCTCATCTTGACTCTGAATTCTTTGTTTTTTAAACTTACGAATTTGCTATACTCTTGTTCATCAACGGGATGGATAAGCATTTCTTTGCAATGAGGGCAAACCATCGCTCTCAATAAAAATCCGCCCTTTGCAACTTTTGCTTTTTCCATTTTCTTATTGCATTTGTTGCATAAAATTGTGTTGTCGAATATGTCTGTCATTGTGATCATAATCCGCCCATTTCAGGGCGGGGTTGAAAAGAGGTTGTGTATATCACCTGTATATACAATAGGTATATACTATTTAAATATTTCGTTTTCCAAAAATTTACCAGAATTTAAAAACTTCTCCTGCTTTTTCACAAAATGTCTACAGAAATAAAAAAATTCCTTAACAAATTGTGGTTTGTCGTCTGGAAAGATGATTCTCCTCGAGGATGGATTTTGTCATTCCTATTTCTGTTTATATTTATCAAATTCATTTTCTTCCCAACTCTTAGTTTTGTAACCGGAACACAATTACCCTTAGCAATAGTAGAATCATGCTCAATGTATCATGACAACAACTTATTATCCGACTACGATGAGTGGTGGGAAAATCATGAAAATAAATATGAAGAATTAAACATCTCGCAAGAAGAATTTTCTCTTTTTAGTTTCAATAAAGGTTTTAATAAAGGAGACATCTTATTTATTGTAGGTGCAGATCCAGAAAAACTAGAGGTCGGAGATGTAATTATTTTTACAGCCAACCAAAGAAATCCAGTAATTCACAGAATAATTGAAATTAGACAAACCGATTCAGGAAAAGTATTTTCGACAATCGGAGACAATAACAACGGACAATTACAGTTCGAAAAAGAAATCACCCAAGATCAGCTCGTCGGAAAAGCCGTGCTCAAAGTAGCACCCTACGTCGGTTGGATGAAATTAATATTCTATGAACCAAGTAAAAATCCTCAGGAAAGAGGATTCTGTACCGAGAATTAGAAAAATTTAAAAGCTAAAAAAGGGATAAGAAGGAATGGAATTTGACAAAAACGGTCGGATCGTTTTGCCGACAAAATCAAAAAAAGGGAAAGAGAAAATAAAATTCACAGAAAAAATTTCTCACGAGAAAGATAAAATTGCAATTATAAAGCAAAAAGACGCGGGAGTCTTGCCAATAGTTAACGAAAAATGTAAAAAGTGCGGGCATGGCGAAGCATATTTCTGGACCGTTCAAACTCGATCAGGTGATGAAGCAGAAACAAAATTCTTCAAATGTACCAAATGTGAAAACACTTGGCGTGAATATCGTTAATGAAAGACATCCTCAAAATCACAACAACTTTGACATTTCTATCAATTTTATTTTTGCCAGTCAACGAACATTTAATCGGAACATGGATTTTCTTAGGATTAGTCCAATTAGGAATTTTGTTATTGATGTTAAACAATTAAAAGAGATTAATATTTATCAAGCTGTTATAAACAGAAACCATTTCTTTAAATAAATAATGAAATATTCCACTGAATTGCCAATAAATTCCAAACAGCAAAAGACTAGTTGCAATAATTATTTTATCAGTTTCATCCATAAATATCCAATCCTCTAAAAGTATTTAAGATTTTCTAGATCTTTCTTATTCGTCTGTTTCTTATCGGATAATAAACTGCTGCGAATAAAATAAACGCGATCCCAAATGCAATCGAAGCCGCTCCGAGATAGAAAGAAAAGCCATCTTCAAATAATTTAATCAAACCAATTCCCAAAAGAAATAATGCAAAAGCAGTTCTCAAATGCGCAAGCATCGTCCTTTCGTTTGCAAGAATAGTTCTTTCTTGAGAAAGTTTATCTGCTCGGCTTAAAGGCAATTTCATGTCAATAAAATCAAAATTAGATTTAAATATTTTACGAAGTTTTTCTTCCGATTCTTTCTGAAAATCCGCATTTTCCACATTTGAGTAAAATTAAGTTGTCTTCGTCGCTTATGAAAACACCCATATCAATTATTTGCGCTTTTTCGTAGCCGCACTTTTTGCAAACATGATAATAATCAGCAAGTTCGTTCTTTTCTTTTACAATTCCTTCTCCTATTTTAGAATGCTTAAGCTTTTCTTTCTCTTTCAGTGGCCTCGCATTCCCGACGTAAAAACTACACTTTCTACAAAAGAGAATGTATTTATTCTCACCAATTTTTCGCGGAATAAGTAATTCCTTGCATTTTGGGCAAAAATCCATAAACACTCTAAATTGAATAATTTTATAAACATTTTCAGATTCAAAATTGAAACTGTCAAAGACAGAAAGTGGCTCCGTTGCTCTATGGAACTTCCGATTCAAAGGTAGGTTTCATATTGGTACGAAGACACGAAGTGGCTCCGTAGCTCAGTCTGGTTAGAGTACTGGACTCTTAATAACTCAAGAGACATCCAGGTGTCGGGGGTTCAAATCCCCTCGGGG
>CAZFDH010000031.1:9560-10378 GCA_964518155.1 Candidatus Woesearchaeota archaeon | reverse complement strand
TCAAGCTAGATTCTTCCAGGCATTCAGCTAGCGGAAAACAATTTCTATTAAGACTTGAAGAGTCTGGCCGTATGAGAGAAATGGAAACCAAATATGATAATTCGTACATAGACCGGGATCAAGTTCCGATTAGTTTTTATGAACGATCGGAGCCAGCTTCTTAATGGAGCAAGAAAGACGGTTTGATGAACTGCCGTACTTATAAATAAAAATGTGAGTTATAATAAACTGTAGTTATAATTAAAATCAATTAACAATAGGAGCAAGTATCATGTTACCGTTATCCGAAAAACTCAAAAACTTAATGAACAACTTTACCCAGGAAATGCAATCCGTCCAGGACTGGAAACTTGAAAATCGTTTGGTTTACTCAGGTGGAGAACTAGAACGTTTGACAACTGAAAAACAAAATTCCATCCGGGAGAAATACCTGAAGGAAGGATCTTCTCTAGCAGAACTCTTACAGATCGAATTGAATAATTCGCGTGATGAACTTAGAAAGAAAAGATACCCTCACCTTTTGGGAAATGAAAAAGCTGCAGGTGAATTCCAGATCCGGGAAGCAAAGGATTTAAGCGTATCAGATGAAACTGAAATGCTTCAGGGATTACAGTCGGCCCTGGTCCTTGGAAGATATGATGTTATCTCTTTCTTTGTCGACAATTTCCAGAGAGAGATTCAGAAAGATTTTCTCTTCTCAACCGATAAGATCGAGACAATTCATAATGCACTTCTGGAAAAGGTTGATGCAAAGAAATTAGTTCTACAGGTTTTAGAATTGTCCGAAAGTCATCAGCTCGCGAATGAGTTTGTAAAAG
>CAZFDH010000031.1:0-9550 GCA_964518155.1 Candidatus Woesearchaeota archaeon | reverse complement strand
ATGGAAGAAATTAAAACGATGCCCGGCAATGTTATATCTGCAGCAATGCAGAAGGTTGATTTCAGCATGGAACTCCGGGGCAGGATAAACCCTTCACTGGGCTGAGATCATGTCTCTGAGAGCTTTTAAAAACGTTTTAAACGCAAATTAGAAGAGGTTTCAAATGGCAGAAGGATTTAAAGTTGGCTCTTTGTTTTACGAATTGGAATTGAAGTTCGATAAACTAAAGAAACAAATGTCGGGTGCTGAGCAAGATGCTGCAAGTGCCGGTGAAAAAGCCGGGGTTTCTTTTGGTCAAAGATTCACTAGAGCCCTGGCTGCAGCCGGGTTAGGTTATGCACTGAAAAAGTTCTTTGAGAGTAGCATTAAAGCTGCAATGGAAGAACAAAAAGCACAGGCAGGACTAGCAGCTCAGTTAGGTTATACTTCCAGAGCACTACTCGATCAAGCTTCAGCTCTCCAGAAAGTCACAACTTTTGGAGATGAATCGATCGTTAAGGTTCAATCATTCATAGCAGCATTCACAAAAGAGGAAGATCAAATTAAAGAACTTACAAAGGCCACTCTTGATTTAGCGGCTGCTAAAGGGATGGATCTTGTTGGCGCTTCTGATCTTGTTGCTAAGTCTTTTGGTTCATCTTCAAATGCACTTAGCCGATATGGTATTGAGGTCGAGGGAGCTGTAGGTTCATCAGAACGATTAGAGCAAGTTACTCGCGGGATCTCTGAGCTCTATGGTGGAATGGCTGAAGCTACAGCCCGGACATTTGCCGGGAGAATGGAGCAACTGAAAAATCGAATCGGTGACCTTCAAGAAAAAATTGGTTATGCTTTATTACCTACACTTGAGAAACTCGGTGAAGCATTTGCTTCCACAGTGGAAGAGGGAGAGAAAGCAGATGACTTTTTCAAGGGTGTTGCAGTTGCCGGTCGAATTGTGGGATCAGTTTTCCTGGTAGTTCAATCAGTTCTAAAACATATCGGAACACTTCTCGGAACAATTGGAGCCTCTTTAGTTGCGTTGTTCACAGGCAATTTCGCAATCATTCCAGGAATCGTTGAGAATGGTTTTAAGAAGATAACTGGAAACGCTGAGGATATGTTTACTGGACTCGGTAATATGTGGAAAAATCTAGATGAAGAAATCGAGAAAAGTAATTCCAGAAAGAATGCCAGGATAATCGAAGATGACTTAGAAGCAGCCGATAAGAAAAGAGAACTTGAAGCGAAGCTATATGAAGATCTGAAATGGAAAGCAACTGATTATTATGAACATAAAATTCGAGAGATCAAAAGAGAACGCGATGAAATGATCAAGGCCGGGATGGACCGGGTAAATATCGAGAGATGGACTCTGGAAAAGATCAAAGAATTAAATGAAGAGTTTAGAAAAGCATTTAATCCTAAATCAAAACCGGCTGAAAATCCATCTGTAAAACCGCCTAAATCAATTCCAGGTGGAGTCGATGTTCCTGGCAAACCTGAACTTGTATCGGAAACAAATGAAGAACTTGCAGCTCAATTGATACTGATAAAATCTCTTGAGGATGGATATGATTCAGCACTATCAAACATGATTTCTTTTGGTGTGCAATCGATTCAAGTATTCGAAAGAGTCAACAGTTTGCTAGAAGCTTTTATCGATTCATTAATTAAAGCAGTTATACAAACCGCCGCACTAGCAGCGGCAAATTTCTTAACAGGTGGAGTTTCCGGTCTGCTTAGTTTCGTTGGTTTACAATCCGGTGGGACCGTCACAAATTCCGGTGGAAGTGTTTCAGTATCAAGAGGCATTCCTAAATTTGCCGGTGGTGGATCCTTCACAGTTCCCCCCGGTTTCCCAAATGATTCATTTCCGATCTTGGTGCAAAGCGGTGAGAGAGTCTCAGTCACTCCAGTGGGTAGCTCTAACTTTTCTGATCGTACGATTGTATCAAAGCTAAATGAATTAATCCAGGTGACAGGTGCTCTTGCAAGAAGTGGAAACCGATCTTCCGGCTCTCCTCAAATAGTGAAGCTCTATCTGGACTCAAAGGAAATTGCTGAATCAGTCACCAGGAGACAGAACGAATTCGACAAAGGCAATGTAAGGTTTAACCGTTAATGACAAATGACCAGGAAATAATTGTCCGTTTGTTTTTATGTCTGAATGAAGATGAGTTTAAATATCTTCTCAAACTCTACCATGAGAGAAACTATGAGGAGTTTTATGTAGCAGCTCACGTTTATTTGCTGAAGTATTACAAGAAGATCAGGAACCTGCAGCTAACTGAAGAAATGATAAAAGAAACCTGGGAAAAGATTGAAGCTAATCCTGAATCAAAACCAGTTCTAAAATATGAAATGTATCGGAACTAATCATTGGAGTCTCTATCATGCTAAAGCGATTTAATAAAAAGTACGCGAAATATCAATTTGAAAGAACGCAATCACCTACAAAGATCAAAGTAAATACAGCGCTAATTGATTTACTAGGTGAGAAAGTATTGTTATCAGAAAGGACCGCATACGATACAATTCTCTCAGATAAACTTGAGACCACTGCACAAAGTGAAAAAGAATATATTCGTCTTTACAGCATGGTTCTAGGTGATGCCTTAAAAATCAATTGGAAAAATGTTAAGTGGTTTCAATTGAAAAGACGGCTCAAGTCTCTATTACTCTGGAATAAATTCAAGTCTGAAAAACTATTTAAGAAGCTCTCTCCGGAGTCAATACTCAGTCTAGCTAAAAAGGTTTATGAACTTGAGAAGAGGCCAGTTATTCATTTGCAGTATATGCTGAAGGAAATCACTCTGCAGGAATTCATTCAAAAATCTTCTGCAATGTCTGAGAGATAAAATGGACAATGTTAAAAAACAGTGGGAAGGGGATCGGTTTTTAAATGACCTTAAAAAGAAGCTGCCAAGTTTAGGAAATGCACTCGGTATATTTTGGGAAGGGGAAGCAGTTAGCAGAGTCTCTGTAAAAACCGGAGCTCTTAAAGATTCGATTAAACATGAATATGAAATTACTGCAGATAGCTTAATTGTCAGAGTCGGATCTAATCTCGAATATGCTGCTATTCAAGAATTTGGTGGAGACATCAAACCAGATAAAGCCGGGGCTCTTACAATTCCGATTCATCCGGATGCAAAGAATAAACGAGCTCCAGATTTCCCGGATCTCTTCATTGTCAAAACTGATACAAATACTTTTCTAGCCAGGAAGAAAGGGAAGAAAGGTATTGAGTTTTTATTTCTCCTTGTTAAAAAAGCAACTATACCGGCCAGGCCGTTTATTGGTCCAGTGTTGTATAGTAATGCCGATCGGATCGAGTCGATTATCATTCGAGCTTTAGGGGTGAAGAGATGAATTCGAATAAGGAAATCATATCATTTGAACACTTTCAGATATACTTTTACCGGGGTTAAGTTATTATGAGCAAAGATAAAAAGAGTAAGACTCCCCCCCTGGAGAAACCGAGGCCAAAACTTGTAAGGAATATTACAGGTGCAAAAAGATTATTGGCTAGATATATTTTCTTATTTCAGCAGGGAGTTGTTACAGATCAGGAAGCAAAAACAATCGGTTATCTTCTAGCACAATACCAACAGCTTTATAAAGCCGGGACACTTGAAGAGCTGGCCAAGAAGATTGAAGCAATTGAATCTAAACTAAATGCTCCCGGAAGGATATTACATCAATGAAAGAACTTCAGAGAAAAATAAAACAGTTAGAGAAAATGGTTGGGCTAAAGCCCGGAGACGATTCTCCAACACTTAATAAAAAGTCTATACTTAAATTCCTTGCAGTAATATCAACTCCAGATCTGGAATTGTTATGTGAATCATTTGATAAAGACAATGAATCGTCTCGGCTTATTCAGAAAACTCTGATCAAAAAGTACCAGTACGAAATTGATCACTGCAAACTTTCAAAAGAAGATGTGAAATTTTGGAACTTGTTCGATGACAAAATGAAGGATCTCCCGGGAGCTGAGAAGGAACTGCTAGAAAAGGGAAATAAGTCTGAGGAAGAAAAGAAAGAACGCGGTCGAATTCTATCTAAAGTCATGGATGAAATTGAAGCTGAGATGTCACTTTCTCTTGAGCAAAAAGTTTAGGAAGTATCAGAACGAACTTTCTAAAATCGTAGGTGAAAGTATTCTCAATTATTTCCTTTCAAATAATTTATTAACTGAGATTGAAATCCGAAACCTATTCATTCGTCACGAATACCGGAGCCTAAGAGAGTTGGGATTATCTGATCGCAACTCAATTAAATACCTATCTGAAAAACCATACAGAAATTCCAAAGGCAAGAAATATTTACTAACTGAAAAAGCAATTTCTAATATCCTGTTTGAATGAGGAGTTGACTTAAAGTTTTATAATTCCGAGTTTTGTACAAAAGCAAAATTATCCACATGAAAGTTTTCTCAGGAAAAGCTGAGACGGTTTAGGGGTGTGGATACCCTTGCTTTCCGTTTTGGCTTTTTCTTTTATAGCCGGGTTCTTTAAATATTGCTAAGGGTTTGAATAAACTTCATACCTTTTTGTGAAAATCTGTGTGCTCATTTTTAAGTTATTCTGTAGTGAGACTCAGATCGGACAAATAAAAATCTTCAAAAACAACCAATTTTGAATAGGAAAGGTGGCAGAGTGGTTGAATGCGGCGGTCTCGAAAAATGAGCAAACACTTCTAAACCACAATTCTTGAGCTTCACTTCATATTGAAAATCCTTAGTAAGTATTAAATGTATCTCGGAAGGGAGTTGAAAAATGTTCCTTTCAAAGAGAGAGAATGGTATCTGGTATATCTTCTACCAGGATGTTAATGGAAAAAAGAAAATGAGATCCACGCGATCGAAGAGCAAGCAGATCGCAGATAAGTACCTTCGGATTTTTGAACAAAAGTTTCTTGACACTCAGCTCCAGAAATATATTCCTATCACGTTAAAAGAATTCAGATGGAAATATTTACTTTATTCTGAGTCCATCCATACAGCTAAAACAAACAAGGGGTTTAAATCTTCATTCAAATTTATCCTGGATTATTTCGGGAACGTACAGCTCTCAGAAATTACTTCTCTTAAAATTGAAGATTATCTGCAGTATCGAATTCGATCTTCATCATTGTTCGCAGCCAGGAAAGACTTCATCAATTTATCAAGTGCATTTACAAAAGCAGTGAGAGACGGTTATCTTTTAACAAATCCATTTAGCAAAATTAAGCGATTGAAGATCCCGGAACGATTACCATTATTCTACTCAGACCAGGATATTGAGAAGCTTCTTTCTGCAGTCGAGGATGAAGATCTGAAAGATCTGATTGTGTTCGATTTAAATACTGGATTGCGATACGCTGAACTTGCTTCTTTAGAGTGGTCACAAATTGACCTGGAGAATAACCTTCTCATTCTTTCAAATCGAAACCATATAACAAAATCAAAACGGATCCGGACCGTACCATTAAACCAGGTTGCATATTCAATCTTGAAGTCGAGATCAGAAAAGAGCAAGGGGAATATTATTTTCACTTATCGAGGAGAAAGGTTGAATGAAAATACTTTCTCCTGGTTAATGAAGAAACAAATCAAAAAAGCCGGTATAAACATTAAGCTGAATTTTCATTCCTTGAGACATACGTTCGCGAGTCGTTTGGTCCAGAAGGGAGTTTCGATTTACATAGTATCAAAACTTTTAGGACACGCTGATATAAAAACAACTCAGATCTATGCACACTTGAGAACTGAGGATCTTTATAATTCAGTCAAATTATTGGTTGAATAATGTCGCTTGGTGTCATAAACGGTTTGCAGTTCTTTATTATCATATATGAGAGCTGCAGGTTATTCGGTCAAAGAAACCGACGTATTGAAAAGTATAACACTTTTAGGCAGACGAAAATTTTTCTTGACAATAAAAATACTGATCACTAAGTTCATGATGTAATTAATCACATAGCGGTTATCCTTCCCGACAGAAAGGAATTTTTGTTTTAAATGAGACACATTTTAAAATATTACAGCTCCAAGATCCCGGTGTCCGCGAGGCCCGGAAAGGTTCCTATGTGTACCTTTGACAATCTTGGGGCTGTTCTTTTTTATTCATAAAACATAGGAGAATTAGTTATGAACGCAGAAACAAAAATTGAAGTGGAAATATCTTTCCTAGAAAAACGTGCTGCTCTAAAAGCATTATTGATTTTGCTTACTGATTTCTTAAGGGGAGCCAAATCGATCGAATATGGAATAAATAATCGATGCCCTGAGATGGCTCCAATTGTTGAAAAAGGAAGTGAATTATTGGAAGATATGCATTCTGATTTTTACAAAGTTTTCAATCTAAAAGAAAACAACAATGAAAAAAATAAGAAAGAAGAATTAAGCATGTCTGAAGCTGTTCCAGGAAGGGGCGGAGTGGTCGCCTATGAATTGGAAAACATTATGAATTTTGCACATACTCTGTTAAACGATTTTCAATTCAATGTAGATTTAACTTTGTGCGAGGCTGAAGAACCACAAATATTTAAAGCGTTGACGCTCCTTGGGAGTCTCATTGAATCAGCAAAACTAGTTCAACGGGAATTCGAGAATCAGCTTGCATTTCTTGAAGAACTTTCTCTTCATTAGATCTGTACTGTAAACGATCAAATGAATTGCCAAAGAGAAATATTATTAATCCACTTATACCGTCCGGGAAACCGGGGCTGAAGGCAATCAGCTTGATCACGGTATGAGTGGATTTTTAATTTATTTAACTCCTTAAATTCTCACCCCTTCACCACTCATTTCCAGGAATCTTTTAATCCGGTTTGTTTTAGCCCTTTTAGTCGTTTCTTAGGTAGAATTATTGTAAAAAATTTCCAATGATTTAAAGCACTCCGATAATGAAATTGTACCAAGAAAAAATTAAAAAAAATCAATATGACTATTGCGGACGAAAAATTTATTGGAATAAAAGAAGCAGCAAAGTTCTTATCGATCTCAGAGGACTGGTTACGGAAATTAATTCTAAAGAAAAAGGTACCGTACTACAAACCACTTGGACGAATTTATTTCAAGAAATCTGATCTAGTTGAATTTATTAGTTCAGCAAAAGTAAATGTAAAAAAGTAGACTATTAGTTCTTAATAATTATGACTCACTCCGATATAGAAGTTTTCTACATAAAGTAGGGCTTCATTGATTGACGGCTTATCGGAGGGCCGTCTTTTCGGTGAAGCCTTTTTTATATGTACTTGCAAACTAAAATATTTGATATGCTGAAAGAATTGAAGGAACAAAAAGAACAGGTGTTTCTTTGTTACCTTCAAATACTGATCGATGAGAAGTTTGGTCGAGATTGCTGCAGTTCACTTGCTCAACATCGTGACCAGGTTCTTAAGAGGAATGAGATAATAAAAAAAATAGAGTCAGAGTTATCATGGACAATGAATTAATTTCTGTTTACGAACGTCTTCGCGGTATGCTTATTACTTCAGAACTTTTGGAAAAGGAAATTCAGAAAATCAAGGATCCTAAGTTGAAAGAAAAACTGGTTGAAATGTTCCGGACCGTTGAAGCCGATTTGCTGATAGTTTATGATTTTCTTATTGAAGCAAGCAATTGTGAGTCTGAAGATGAATTGAAGTTGCTTCTGGACTTAAATACAAACTATGAAGAAGTAATTAATTAAATGACTCCAGACGGTTACATAAAACTACACAGACAAATAACTGAAAATGAGTTATGGCATTCAGAGAGATTCACAAAAGCTCAAGCCTGGGTTGATCTGCTTCTCCTAGCTACCTACAAACAAAGGACAATATTTATCCGGGGGATCGAATTAAAATTAAATCCTGGAGATCTTTGCTATTCGCAGCTCACACTTTCAAAGCGTTGGAAGTGGAATGAAAGAACCGTCAACAAGTTTTTAACAGCCCTTCAAAATCGTGAAATGATACAGACCAGAATTACTAACGTAACGACAATAATATCAATACTGAAATGGAATGAATATCAGTTTACTACAGAACAAAGTACAGAACAGAATACAGAGCAGATGCAGACCAGAATACAGACAAACAAGAAAGGAAAGAAAGGAAATAATATTAAGAATCATTTCTCTATCGAAAACCTTCCAATAAATCTAAACGGAAATCTATTCCTAAAGACAAAATTTTTCTTTGTTACAAACAGCCTGAAGGACGAACTCCGGAATAACCTTAAAGAAAACTTCAGTGTAGAAATTAGCGATCAGGAAATGAAGTATGAATTTATAATGATGGAATCCTGGATTGAGAGTCATGAGCCGAAAAAAAACTATAAAACCTTTTTTATGAATTGGTTCAAAAAAATGACAGTAAAAAATACAGGCAAACAAACCGAGAAAAACGTTGGTACACTATGAACAAATTAAAATTAAAAGTTGATAAAGAAAAAGAGTTTCTCGGAATGATGTTATTGAATCCGGAAATTCGTTTTGACTTATTCCAGAAGATCTCTCTCGATATGGTTACCGATCTCCATTCAAAAATATTTGAAGAGATTTCAAAGTCTCGGGATCTCGATAATGCCGGGATTATTTGGCTGCTTAAAAAACATGATTACCCGCATTTAAAAGAGGTCCTGGATTTATCGACTTCGATCTCTCCAAATCCCTGGTTGAGAATAGCGGAGTATTTCGATCTGAATGATTCTATCCAGGCCGATGGTTTCTTGTCTGAAGCCTTGGAAAAAAGTAAAAATACTTTCCTTGGTTTGGAAGTGCTCTCAGAGCTGAAGGAAAAAGTTGATCAGGAATTAAGTAAATACAGTCGGTTTGAGGTTGCAAATACATTCGATCAGGATCTGGATGAAATACTTTGCAGAATTGAGATGAGAATAAAAACCGATAACGCGATTAAAACAAATTCCTTTCCAAGTTTCTTAACAGCTACAGGCGGCCTTTACCCTGGAAATCTAATCGGAATTGCCGGGGCTTATAAAAACGGAAAAACAACTTTTGCAATGAACATTATTCTCGATCTTATTAATCAGGGAATACCTTCAGCGATCTTCTCTCTTGAAATGTCGAAAACAGAGGTGGAGAATAAAGTGTTGGCGTATAAATCAGGTCTTAGTTACGAGAAGATCAGAAATCCGCACAGACTCGACAATGATGACATGAGGCTCTTGCTCAAATTCAAGAAGGATTATTCTCAAACCAGTGAGAAGCTTTTTATATATGACCGGGTATTATCCATAAATGAAATTGAAAACGTTACTAGAAAACTAAAATCAAAATACAATCTTCAAGTGTTGATGTTGGATTATATCGGTCTGATTAAATCTATTTCTAAATTCAAGAATGCTGAGAATCGTGAACGTGAAATATCCATGTTGAGCAATAGCCTTAAACTACTTGCAAAAGAAACTGATACAGTGATCATTGTGCTGAGCCAATTGAACCGGAACGGAATAAAAGAAGCTAGCTCATTCAACCTTGCAGAGAGTATCTCACTGGCCAGGGATTGTGATTTTCTTTTCACAATTTATAAACCCGAGTTTAACCGGATGCGAATTGATGACAGGGAAGTGTTACTA
>CAZFDH010000030.1:0-10859 GCA_964518155.1 Candidatus Woesearchaeota archaeon | reverse complement strand
TTTTAGGACTCGATGAATTTCCTGCAAGAGTTTTTGACGGTTCTTTTTTTGCGGGATGCAATGAAGGACTGCGATGCAAATTACTTTGTCGAAGAAATTGTTTTCGAAAGGCAACGAATTTTTTAGGTCGTGATGAACGGGGGTGAATTTTATTTTGAGTCTTTTTGCTTTTTCTTGTGCGTGCTTGAGCATTTCGGCGGAAAAATCGAGACCGTAAAGATGCGAGGGAGTTTTAACAAAAAATCTTCCTGAAGCGCAGCCAACGTCGAGGATATTTCCCGATTTTTGTTTTTGCAAGAATTCAACTACGAAGGGGTCGGGTTTTGTTTTGAATTTGTTCCAATCATCGGCAATTGAGTTCCAAACTTTTTCTTGATCTTCCATGGAAATAAATAAATGGGGGAGTTATAAACTCATCGTAGTCCAACTGTTCGGACGTCTCTAAAATTGTCCACTTTGATTGCACTTCTTTTCCATCTTTGTTCTTTCATTTGATAAACTGGACAACGCTGACAATCTTTTTCCAGATCTGAGGAAACACATTCTCTTGATTTATGTCTCCTTTCTCTAAGGCTGCAATCCGCCTCAAACTTCTTTGTGTCTAAATTTACTCTCGGATTTCTTACATATCCCCCTAAATGAGGCAAGATATTATTCATTGAACGCGGACTTGGATTCTGAGTTTGAACTGCTTCAGAGATTACTGCTTGGAATTCATAGTAGATTCTTGATCTTTCTTTAAATAACTCTGAATAATGCTTTGCTGTTTCGTCTTTTCCCCAACGAGAAACATAAGTCTTTAACGTTTTAGAAAAGGCGGTATAATCTTTTTCAGATTTTAGTCCGTCATAAGCGTGCATTAATTCTCTTTCTTCATGAAACCTTTGCCACTCCTTTGAAACTTTTTTGTAAGCTTTAAGTTCGTCAAGATGGTGAATTTCTCTCAGTCTTTCTCTGAGCGCCTCTTCAGCGATGATTAAGAAAACATTTCTAATCTGAATTGGATTTACTGCTCCTCTTTTTCCCATTTTCTTTATTAAAAAATCGAAACAATTTAAAAGGATTTGCGTTCTTGAATTGTTATGTCGACACCATCTAATATTGAACTTGGTTTGCAAAGGAAGCCGGTAAGAAGTGTTTCAGGAGTTACGCCGTTAACGGTAGTTCTTGGACCTAGGAAATGTAATCATGGAACTTGTATTTATTGTCCTGGAGGAGAGTATGTTCCGCAAAGTTATACTGATAAGTCTCCAGCGGTAATGAGGGCGTTGGCTCTAGATTTTGATCCTTACAAGCAAGTGCAAGCACGATTGAAGGCGCTTAAAGCAATGAAACATCCAACGGACAAAATAGAAATAATTATTCTCGGGGGAACGTTTTTACAATATGATAAAGAGTACAAATATAATTTTATAAAAAAATGTTATGATGCGTTAAACGGTGTTGATTCTAAAGATTTAGAAGAAGCTAAGAAAGTAAATGAAACTGCTGAGCACAGATGCGTGGCGATGTGTATTGAAAACCGGCCGGATAATTGTTCTTTTGAAGAAATAAAAGAAATGCTTGAGTTTGGAGCGACAAGAGTTGAAATCGGGGTTCAGATTCAAGATGATGAAATCTACAAAAAAATTAACCGTGGGCACACTGTAAAAGATGTTGTTGATGCGACGAGAAGATTGAAAAATGCAGGATTCAAACTTGGTTACCACTTTATGCCGGGCTTGCCTTACTCTAACGAGAAGAAAGATTTAGAAAAATTCAAAGAACTTTTTGAGAGCGAAGATTATCGGCCAGATCAGTTGAAGATTTATCCGTGCCAAGTTGTTGAAGATTCTCCTTTAGCTAAGACTTACAAAATAATCGGCTACAAACCTTATTCGGATAAGCAAGCAAAAGAACTGATTGCGAAGATGATGCTTATGATTCCTCCTTATTGTCGAGTTATGAGGATGATGAGGGAAATTCCTAAAGAAAAAATGATTGAGGGGAATATTAGTTTAGGTTTAAGAAAAGAAGTTGAAGATTATTTGAAGAGCTCTCACGCAAAGGTTAACGAAATAAGAATGAGGGAAGTTGGATTTAATGAACTTAAGGATTTTGATTTGAAATTGAAAACAATCGAGTACGACGCGTGCGGAGGAAAAGAGTTTTTCTTAGAATTTGTAAATAGCGAAGATGTTTTGTTTGGTCTTTTGAGATTGAGAATTCCGGGGGAGGTTTTTCTGGATGAATTAAAAGGCGCAGCAATTGTGAGAGAACTTCATGTTTATGGACAAGCGTTGAATTTAAGCGAGAATGCCGACGACAATATTGATGCGCAGCATAGAGGGCTTGGAAGGATGATGATGCAAAAGGCGGAAGAAATTGTGCGAGAAAACGGATTTAAAAAAATCGCAGTCATCTCAGGAATTGGTGTTAGAGAATATTATCGAAAACTTGGATATAATTTAGAAGGTTTTTATATGGTTAAGAAATTAAATTGAAACATTAATTTCAACTGATGCATTTGCTTCAATTAAACTTTCGTTAGATTCAGTTTGATTTTCAATTGTAATATTTGTTTCAACTTCTATTGTTGTGTTAGTATCTATAGAATCATTTATTTCAATTTCTGTTTGGTTATCTTCGGTTTGATTTTGGTTTTCTTGTTCTTCTTCATTCTCATCGTTGTCACCAGAAATAAATATTACCCACCAGGGAGTATTTTTTTCTATAACTTCTCCGGTTTCGGCGTCTACTTTTGTTTCAGCCTCATAAGACATTTTTATTATTCCTAAGAATCTTCCGTTCTTCTCACCTAAAATATGATAAACTACTCGAGGGATATTTGAATGATTTGTTTCTTCTAGAATGATTGAAGCATTTCTTAAACGAAGAACTTCATTTGCTCTTTCGTATGCTTCTGAAGGTTTTATTATTTCTTTTTGGGCTTGTTCCAATACGGGCTTTTGCACGTCGGGCAGACGACTGGTTTTTCTTTTGTTTTTCTCGGAGCCCACTTGTGAGTGCAGCGCTCACATTCGTATCCTTTAAGTTTTATTATTATCTCTGCCATAGTAAATTATCTCCTGTATATTACTAGGTAGGTAAGTTTATAAACTCTGTGATTTTTCAGTTGTAATGTTAGAAATTTGGGTTTATGCAATTGCAAGTGTTTTTTTAGTAAGTCTTATTTCTTTCATCGGGATATTTACTCTTTCTATTAAAGTAGATCGGTTAAGGAAATTTTTAATTTATTTAATCAGCTTTTCTGCCGGTGCGCTTTTAGGTGATGCGTTTATTCATTTGCTTCCGGAAATAGTTGAAGAAAATGGATTTAGTTTAATGATTTCATTTTTAATTGTTGGAGGAATTGGCTTGTTTTTTGCGCTTGAAAAAATTGTTCATTGGCAGCACTGTCATATGCCGATTACAAAAGATCATGTTCATAGTTTTGCGATCATGAATTTGGTTGGAGATGGTTTACATAATTTCTTAGATGGATTAGTGATTGGAGTTTCGTATTTGGTTTCGATTCCGGTAGGAATAGCGACGACGATTGCGGTTATTCTGCATGAGATTCCTCAAGAAATCGGCGACTTTGGAGTTTTAGTTCATGGCGGATTCTCAAGGATGAAAGCGTTGATGGTTAATTTTGCTTCAGGTCTTATTGCGATTGTTGGTGTGGTTGTTGCTTTAATCGGAGGAGAACATTTTGAATCTTTGGAACTATTTGTTGTTCCGTTGGCAGTTGGGGGATTCATTTATATTGCTGGTTCAGATTTAATTCCTGAATTGCATAAAGAAAGCGGAGTATGGAGAGGAATACTTCAGTTAGCCTCATTTGCTGCTGGCGTTGGGGTTATGGCGCTGTTGTTAATGCTAGAGTAAGGCTGGATGAATCTTTTTAGGATTAAATTTGATTTTCCCGATTCCTACTAATTTCTCTTCCGTCAAAAACCCACCCTATTTTTTACTTGAATTTCCTAGGAGATTGTGAAAATCAAATTATTTCATCAAATCTAGAATAGTTAAACTCTTATTTTTCCTTCTTGCCAGTCTTTGATTATTTTTCTTGCAACTCGGTCGGTGTCGATCTCGCCGCCTTTTTTCAGCATTCCAAGTTTTTTACCTAGCTCTTCAAGAAGTTCATCTGAATCAGAGATTTTATTTTCTATTTCATAAAACTTTTTTAGAACTCTGGGGTATTCATCGAATATTGCAAGGACGGCGATCTCTGGATCTTTAAGTTTGTTTGTTGTTCGTGCGCCGACTTTTGCATCCTGCGCAATGGCCACTTTGTCTTCAGTTGAGTATTTCTCCGTCGGTATAACTCCGGGGCTGTCAATAACTAAAATATCTGATGTGAGTTTTATTTTTTGCAGACCTTTTGTAAAACCTGCTTGAGCCCCCGTTTTTGCGGAGCTTTTTCCGACGAGCATATTTATCAAAGAGCTTTTTCCAGAATTGGGATAACCAATCACTCCGACCTGAATTCGATTGAATTTCTCGCTTACTTTTCGAACGTTTTTTGATTCAGTTTTTATTTTATCTCTTAGTTCTTTCGTTCCTTGACGGGTTTTGCAAGAAACTAGCACGTAGGGTTTTATTTCCTTTAGAGCGTTTTTATTTAGATTTTCTGCTAAGTCAACTTTGTTTGCGACGAAGATTATTCTTTTTCCTTTTCTTAAAATGTATTCTTCGACAGATTTGTTTCGTGTTTCTTCGATGAATCTGGCGTCGATAACTTCGAGAATTATATCTGAAATATCAATTACTTTCTGCAAGAGCGCAGGGAATTTTGCTCTTTGTTTCTTTAAATTTTTTCCTTCGCGCGCTCTTCCAGTTTTTCTTGAAGAAAAAATATATTTTGGCCTCATGTTGTATAAAAAAGAACAAAAACATTTATAAATTCTGGTGTTATTGCAGAGTTATACAAGTTTCGACGTGCAATAGAAATTATACTACTTTTGCCGGGGGAATAAAACTCGGTTCATTAATCAAAGCTATTTGAGATTATGTTAAATAAATTAACAACCTCACCATGGAAAGAAATTATTCCCTCCCCCAGAGAAAAGATTCTAGCGAAGACTATCAAAGACTTGGTATTTTACAAGTTGGAGCTTTAGGACTTCCAGTTTCTAGAAAACTTTTATATGCTGGAACTGAGCGAGTAGTTCAAAATTTGGACGATGTGTTTGTAAAAGAAGGGCATCATTCTGTCGTCGCTGCTCCTGGAGATTCAGATATATCCGGAAAATTATTTGCAACAATTCCTCAAAGTTTGTGGCAAGCTAAAAATGGTTCTGGGGGAAGAGATATTTTGTTTGGCGATGAAGCGTATGCTCACCATTACGATCAAATAATTGATTATGTGTCAGGAAAACATTCTGATAATATTTTGATTTCTATTTTGAGAGGATATGGAGAAATAAGCGTTGTTCATGATCATCCTGGGTATGGACTAGTTAACTCTGATGAATTCTGGAATCGGAGGTCAGAATGGCCTTGCGGTGTTCCAATACTGACGACAAACCATGGGAAATTCGTTCCTGAGTTCGAAAACAAATATCAAATGTGGAGAAATCTTAAGGCAGAAGGCCATCCAATTTATTTTAATGCGATCAGCTTTGATCAGAAAGAACGATTCGAGAGAAACACCGGCGTTGAAATCGACGGAGTTATTTATCATGGCGTTCCGTTAGAACTTTTTCCATTTAATGACTCTGCTCAAGACTACTTATTTTCTTTGGGAAGAATTTGTCCGGAGAAAGGACAGCATTTGGCAATTGAAGTAGCTAGGAGAACTGGAATGCCGTTGATAATCGGCGGAGAAGTTCATTCAGTTAATGAAGATTATTTTAATGAGAAGGTTAGACCATATCTTACTTCATCAATAGATATTAAATCAAGAATTTATGAAGGTGAAGCTAGAAACTGGAAAAGAAATGTTCTTGAAAAAATTGCTGCAGGAGAAAAAGTTGTGGAGGAGGGTGAAATAATTTTTATTGGAGGATTAAATGATCAAGAAAAATCAATTGTTTACGGTAATGCTAGAGCAACACTTATGCCTATTACTTGGCCTGAACCGTTTGGCCTTGTTATGATTGAGTCAATGGCAACTGGCACTCCTGTAATTGGATATGAGTTTGGTTCTGTTCCTGAAGTTATCTCCGATGGTGAAAGCGGTTATGTTATTCCTCAAGTTTTGAATGATGATGGATCTCTAGATGAAGAGGCAATGGTTGAACAAACTGTTGAATCTTTGGAAAATCTGGGCAGGATTTCAAGATTAGAGACGAGAATAAGAGTTGAAGAGAAATTCACTGCACAAAGAGAAGCAGAACAATATTTGGAACTTTATCGAGAGATTATGGGAATTAGACGTTCTCCTTTGATAAAAAATCGTTCGTTAAATGAGGCAGCAGCTTAAAATGGAAACTTTAGAACTTAAAGGAGGCGTTTTGCAGGAACTTTTTATGGGTCAAGATGGTGCAAGACTTTATCAGGCTGGCCTACCTGGTTTTCCAAGGAATTTTCCAAGAGATAGTATAATATCTGGGATTTTGATGAGGGATGCAGAATTATTAAGAGACCAATTAATTTTTTGCGCTAAAAGACAAGGAAAGGAAAGAAATCCTTTGAACGGAGAGGAAAGAGGAAAAATATTTCATGAATATCCTGGTTTTAAAATACGGGAATTGTCGACGGAATATAATGCATGTGATACAACTGCACTTTATTTATTTGGACATGAAGTTTATCAAAGATTGACTCAGGATAAAAGTCTGGCTGAAGATCAGGAAGAAAATTTGAGAGAAGCAGTGAATTATATTTTAAGTCATCTTAATGAAGAAGGGGGATTTATTGAAGATCCAAGATTTGCCGGTGCACAGAGATTTGCGCTGAAAGTTACTTATTGGAAGGATTCTGAACTTCTTGGACGGGAAAATGGAGAAGCGCATTATCCAGTAGTTTACAGCGTCGCCCATGCACAAAATCTTAGGGGGTTGAGAAGCGCTAAATTTTTGCTTGGTGAAAACAGTTTGGAAGAAAAAATTGGGAAGATGAAAGATTATTTTGTTAATCATCTGATTGATCCTCAAACACATGAAATTTATTTGGCTCGCGATTCTGTTGGTCCGATAAAAGCGGTGTCGTCGGATTCGCTGCATATATTATTTTATTTAGAAAACGGTGATGTTCCTTCTCAGACTCTTGAAAGAATTGCTAAGGATTCACGTTTGATTGAAACTGACTTTGGGTTTAGAACTATGGCCGCTGCCGAAGCTGAAGAAGTTGGAGATGTTTATCATACTAAAACTATTTGGCCGTTCGAACAAGCGCTGATTCATATTGGAGCAAGAAGATTTGGGCTTGATGGAGCTAGTGAAATTGCTTATCGTGTTATGCAGCATTTGGATTCAGATAATGAGATCTTTGTAATTCGCGACGGGGTTGTTGAAAAAGGCGGAAATGATCCGCAACTTTGGACGTATGCTGCGAAAGAATATTTTGGGAATTTGGATGGAGGCGCAAATGAATAGTCAAAATCCTTTAACACTTGAAGAATTTGTTCCTTATTGGACATCTCGTAATCTTGTCGATGATATGGTGAAAGATGGAGCTTTAAAGAAAGTGGAAGGCGATGAAATGATTCTTCAATATAATGGATGTCAAATCGATTTTGAATATCATTCTGGTCGTTCCGGAGGAGATTTGAGAGTAAAAATAAATGGGGGGAGAGAAGAAGCCTATCAAATTGTTAATGCTATGAAAAACGCCATTGAGAGATACAACCCTGAATATTGTGATCCGAAAGGATTTATGAAAGTTAGACGGGAATCAAAACTTTCCGAAGATGAAAAAGCTTTCTATGAAGCGTACATTTTTAACCCGAATTGACTATTCTTTTTCAATTAGTTTTTTTATTTCCTGATTTGCTTGAGCTTTTGAAAGATCTTTTTTTCCTTTGTAACCGAGTTTTGTTAACAACTGTGCTTGCTTTTCTGTAAGGGGAACTGTGTTTGCTTCTTCTTTTTTTTGTTTGTTTGATTCGTTGATTAAAAGAGAATTATAAATTCTTACTGCTCCGTCGAAGACAACGTTGTCATCAATGTTTCCGAGATTGACAGCTCTCTTTGAATCTTGGAGTTCTTGCAATATTTCTTGGAACGATTTCATGTAGAAAAAATGTCTTTTAGATTTAAATAAGAAAGTAGTTGATGGAAGACAACAGAGGAATAGGGTTTCCGTCCGGATCTCATTATTTCGATATCGAATACGCCCCGTCCGAAATTCTCCTCTGCTCGTTCGAATCTCGAAATTTTATCTCAGAATTCGCGGCTATGCAATTTCATTTCATTCAATTGCATTCACGCCCCGTCCGAGATTCGAACTCGGGTCACCGCCGTGAAAGGGCAGCATTCTTGGCCTCTGAACTAACGGGGCTTGCGTTGTTTTCCGTGGTTCTTGGCCAGAATCTCGAAGAGATTTTCTGAGCCTGAACTAACGGGCAGAGATATAGAAACAGTGATGAAAATAGTTTAAAAAGCTAACTGATTTACAAATCAATCTTTCTTGCAAATTCTCCAATAAAAGGAGTTTCTCTTTGTTGTCCTGACAACGAATTTATCATTGCAATTACCCAAAGCAGAATGTAAGAGACCCACAGAATCGGGTTTATTATTGAACCGACGAAAGTTAGCACGTCGAGAACTTCTGTTAATCCCTGAACGACAATCCATGCCAAGAAAAGAACTAAACTTTGTTTAGCGTAAAACATTACGTATTTGTTATCTCTTTTAGCGAGGAGCGCGATTATAAAACCAATTACACTTAACAGCACTGCTAGAAATGCAAATAACTTTGAATCGTCCTCTTTTTTTGTTTTTTTAGTCATGAGATTCTTCTATTAACTTTATTCCTGTTATTAATCCCCAGATCCAAGATGCAATCACAAGAGGTATTCCGACTAAGATGAATGATAGTGGCAATCCAATTATGAATAAAACTAATTGCCAAATTCCTTCTTTAGTTTTTCTACCTACAATTGATCCAACTCCTGGAAGCAAAAGAATGTTCAAGACGAGAGCAATTATTGCAATTTCTCTTGAAACTCCTTTAACTTTTCTAACGGGCTTAACGGTAGTTTTCTTTTTAGCCATAATTAGTAAAATACTTTTAATCTTTTAAAGGTTTTGAATTTTGAATAAAATTAATCAAGATGAGCCTACTCTATCCTCGCAGTCTCATCCCCACATGTTATCATGAATAAAATTAATCAAGATGAGCCTACTCGGATTTGAACCGAGGACCCCCGCCTCTCTTAGAGTAAAACCTTGCGGTCTTCCAGAGAAGATTCAATCGCATTCGACTGAACTCATATAAGAGCGGTGCTCTAACCAGGCTGAGCTACAGGCTCCTGATCACATTATTGTCTATAGTCAGACGGGTTACATCTCATGGGACAATAACCAGGCTGAGCTATAGGCTCACAGCTTGTACAAATCAAAAAAGATCTTCATATTTAAAGTTTGTCAACCGGGATCTGACTTTTAGTTAGATTAATTAATTTTAAATAATCACTAAGATGTCTTTTATTATGTTAATTGGACTTGTGGGGAAACCCTCTGTAGGGAAATCGACTTTTTTCAAAGCTGCGACTTTGGCAGAAGTTGAAATCGCTTCTTATCCGTTCACGACGATAAAACCGAATCACGGCGTGGGTTATGTGAAGATTGAATGCATAGACAAAGAGTTCAAGACTCAATGCAACCCAAGTCATGGATTTTGCATTAATCATAATCGTTTTGTTCCGGTTGATTTAATGGATGTTGCTGGACTTGTTCCGGGAGCGAGCGAAGGGAAAGGGCTTGGGAACCAATTTCTTGACGATTTAAGGCAAGCGGACGTGTTCATCCAAATTGTTGATTTATCTGGAACGACGGACGCCGAAGGAAAACTTTTGCCTGAGGGTTCTAATTATTCTCCAGTTGAAGATGTAAAGTTCTTAGAAGAAGAATTAGATTTGTGGTATTATAATATTTTGAACAAAGTATGGAAAGGTTTTGCGAGAAAAATTGAAGTTGAGAAATCTAAGTTTTCTGAAAGCGTCGCTAAACAATTTTCCGGTTTACGAGTTAAAGAAGAACATGTAAAAGATGTTTTGAGAAGTTTGGCTTTGCCCGAAAAACCGAGCAGCTGGAATGACGAACAAGTTATGCAATTTGCGTCGGGATTAAGAAACAAAAGTAAACCAATGATTATTGCAGCGAATAAATGTGATCATCCGAATGCAAAAGAAAATATAAAAAAGTTGGAGGACGCTTTTGGAGAAAAACTAATTTATGCATGCTCGGCCGATTCTGAACTTGCGTTAAGACAAGCAGCGAAAGCAGGAATGATAGATTACATTCCGGGAAATGATCACTTTGAAATAAAAAATGTTAGCGAAAAACAAAAAGAAGCACTAGAAAAGATTAAGAAAAATGTTCTGGATGAATACAAAGGGACCGGAGTTCAAGAGATTTTGAATTTAGCAGTTTTTGATTTACTAAAATATGTTGCTATTTTCCCAGCGTCGGCAAATAAGCTTGGAGATTCAAAAGGAAATATTTTGCCTGATTGTTTTTTACTCCCTCCTGGTTCAACTGCATTAGATTTTGCATATTATCTTCACACTGATTTCGGGAAGAATTTTATTAAAGCAATTGATGCCAGAACAAAAATGGCTTGGGGCAAAGATCATATTTTAAAGAATAGAGACGCTTTAGAAATTGTGACGAGATGATCAATGTGATCTTAAACTTTCTATGAATCTTGCGATTCTTGCATTTTGTCTTTGACGATATTCTCTTTGAAGTTTGTTTAACCCTACC
>CAZFDH010000029.1:0-11048 GCA_964518155.1 Candidatus Woesearchaeota archaeon | reverse complement strand
TGGTGGAGAAGTTAATACAAATATTATTTTTGTAATTGGTGGATTTATTTTAATGATATTATTATTGGCGATTTTGATTTTAGTCTTAAAAAAGAGAACAAGAAAAAACAGAGGTGGTGAAATAAATGGGAAGAAAAAGAAATGAAAAAATTATTATTAACCATCCTGAGCATATTTTTTATAGTTAGTGTTGCTTCTTTGGCATCAGCGACAGATGTTGCGTACGTCGTGAAAAGTTATGAAGACTGGACAGTTGCGAACGCGTTGAATGAAATCGGAGTAAGTTATGATGTTATTCCTGAAAGTAAAGTTGCAAGCACAAATTTCTCACAATATTTATTCATTTTAGTTGGAAATGATCAATTCGCTAATCCTAACGCAATCCCAGTATCAGAACATAAGAGTTTGATAATGAATCAATATCATTACTACAGAACAGGAAAGATTATTTATAATTACCAATGGGGATGGAGCATTGACCCGGGATCAATAAGCAGTCCGTCAACAATAAAAATAATAAATAGAAATGAAACAATTACGAAAGATATTCCAGATAGAATTAACGGTTATATAATCAATGACAAAGATGTTCAGACTTATTATCTTAAAGGATCAAAACCAGTGGGAATAAGATCAATTGCATATCACTCTAGTGAACCAGCAGAGTTTGTGATTGCATATGTCTCAGCTGGAACAAGAATGCTTAATGGAAAAATAGCAAAAGGAAAATCGTTATTCTTTGGAGCAACAGAGGCGCAATATTGGACTGAAGAAACAGAGAATATGTTCCAGAATTCAGTTTTATGGCTTATGTCTGATGAGGATAGAGATGGAGACAAATATAAAATAAAAGATGGTGACTGTAATGATAATGACGCATCAATACATCCTAAGGCAACAGAAATCCTTTACGATTACATAGATCAAGATTGTTCGGGATATGATTTAGCGGACAGTGATGGTGACGGCTACTGTAAAGCTGGATATGAAATTCAAAATGCTTTAGTTCAATGTAATCTGGAAACTGGCAGTGTTGGAACTGATTGTAATGATAACATCGATGAAATAAATCCTGGATCAAACGACAGCAAAAAGAACTGCGTTAATGAAGCACCTGTTGTGCTAAACGCGACGACAAATTTAACTTGGTATGAAGACGGAAATAAATTAATTTATTTAAGAGATTATTTCAGCGATCCTGACGGCGATGTTTTGGACTATTCAATTTACGATTCTTCTAACAGTTCGGGAATAATCATTTGGATGAACAATGAAACTCTTCCGGCAAAAGACGCAGTAATATTTGGAACTGAAGAAAACTGGAACGGAATTGATTGGATAATTTTCGCAGCGACAGATCCTAACGGAGAGATAAGCATAAGCAAAGTTATCAATTTGATTGTCTTGCCTGTAAATGACGCGCCAGTCTTGACAAAAGTTAGAAACGTATTCGGGGTAGCTGGTGAAACAATAAAACCTGAATTTGATTATTACGATCCTGAAGGAGACAATGTAACTTTAGTTTACGGAACGCCTTTGAATTCCGACGGAGAATGGAAAACGTCTAAGAATGACGGAGGAAATTATGAAAGCTGGGTTGAACTTAAAGACGGAAACAAAACAGAAAAATACCATTTCAATTTAACAGTTCTTGAAAGATTATACATCAATGAATTTTCATCAAACTCGGAAGATGGAATTGACTGGGTGGAAATTTACAATCCTTACGACAAATCAGTTTCGTTAGAGGGATGTAGATTAATGGGAAGTGAGAGTGTTCAAGAGATAAACGGAAGCATTTCTGCAAAAGCATTCAAGAAGATAAATCTTGATTTTATGATTGACTACAGAGGCGATGAATTAATGATTAACTGTAAAGATCAATTAATAGATTATGTCAGTTACGGGGACTTCAACAACCAAAGCTGGAACGCGCCAGCGCATGAGTGGGGAGAATCGGTTGGAAGAATCTACGACGGTAAAGACAGTGAAAGTTTAATGGATGACTTTAAAGTTTATTCTATTCCAACAGCTGGAATGAAAAATGACGCGGACATGCATTTGCCGAGTGTCGAGTTAGTCTCACCATTAAATGAAAGTTTTGACAAAAGAAGAGTTGAATTTAAGTACGTTGCTGAGGACAATCAGGAATTAGAATGTTCGCTTTATGGAGAATGGGCAGGCGGATGGAAGAAGATTGCAACCCAAGATTATAATGAAACAAATGCGAAGTTTGAAATTGACGGAATTAACGACGGTGAGCACAAATGGAACGTTCAGTGCTACGACGGAACAAATTATGTTTTCGCTGGTGGAAATGGAACAATAAAAGTTGACGCTCCCGATGCACCGACAATAGACAGCATCTCTGAGAAAGTTTATTCAGAAGGACAAAAGGTAGAATTTGTTATAACAGCATCTGACAGCGACAGTTCAAGTTTAGAATACAGATTAAGCAAAGCTCCTAAAGGAGCGCAAATTTTCAAGGACGGAAGTCTTAATGCGAGATTCGTTTGGACACCGGATTACAACCAGTCCGGAGAATATGAAATAAAAGTCATCGCAAAAGATTCTGACGGACTTGAAGACAGCGAAACTTTCAAGATTGTTATAGGGGACAGAGAGGAACCTGAAAGTTTCGATGATATTGACGCGTGCGACGCAATAAATGAAGGAATAGTAATTGACATAAGAGATCCTGACGACGGAGATGATTTTGAAATCGGAGAAACAATTGAAGGCAAGATAAAAATAAAGAATAACTTGGATGAAGACCTTGATTTTGACGTCGAAGTCCATTTGTATGATTTGGATGAAGATGAGTCGGTTGAGAAAGTTAAAGATGATTTAGATGTCGACGAAGGAGATAGTGAAGAAATGGAATTTGAACTAAAGATTCCAGACGACATAGAAGGAGAAGATTTCGCAATTGTTGTAAGAGTTGAAGACGGTGACATCTGCAACATAGGATATATTGAAATAGAAATTGAAAGAGAAGATGACAGATTAAAGATCGACGACATTAACGTGGTTGAAGCAAGAAAAGGAGAAAGAACTTCAGTAATTGTTAAAGTTCAAAATATCGGTGCGGATGATCAGGACGACGTTCAAATTGAAATTGTAAACACTGAATTAGGAGTAAAAGAAATAACTGAAGAATTCGAGTTAGAGAAATTTGATGATGACGATACAGAAACTAAAACGATTGAATTTTTAGTACCGGCAAACGCTACGGAGAAAACATATACCTTTGATGTAAACGTTTATTACAATGGCGAAGAAGAAAACGGGCAGTTTGAACTTAGAGTCGTCGACGGCGCAAGCGAAATAGTTTATCAGCCAACAACAAACAGTGTGATCAATCTTAATGATAATAACGATGTGATAAAAGCCACTGAAGGAAATGGGGCAATAAAGCTTACTGGAAAGACAACATCTGAAAGAAAAGACAGTCTTGATGTAAAGATTGTAGATGATGTTAAAACAGAAAATGTAAATGTTAAATCAAGCTTTTCATGGCTGTGGTTCATAGCATTAGCGCTTGTAATTGCAATCGCAGTTGTAATCGCTTCAATAATCAGACTAAAAAGATAATTTCACATGAGGTGAAAAATGGAGGAGAAAAAAAGAGTATTAGCAATTGGAGCACATCCCGATGATATAGAGTTAGGATGCGGAGGAGCAATAGCGAAGCACTTAGAAAGAGGAGATGAAGTTTACGTCTTGGTGATGACTTATGGAGAAAAAGGCGCGCACGTTCCAGACATGAAAGAATGTTTTGCGTCGCTGGAGAATTTAGGGATAAAAAGAGAGAATATGATTTTTGGAAATTTCCCTGATACCTTTGTTCCTGAAGATTCAAACGCAGTAAGCTTTATTGAAGGAGTAATAAACAAGTTCAAAATAAATCGTGTTTACACTCACACTCCGCGAGACAGACATCAAGATCATAGAAATTGCAGCCTTGCTTCGTCTTCTGCCGCGAGAAAAATCGGAGAAATATTTTTATATCAGAGTCCGTCGACGAGAACAGATTTTCAACCGCATTATTTTATTTCGTTTAACAAAAAACATTACGACAAGAAAATTTCTTCACTACAGTGCTACAAAACACAAGTTGACAAGGGAATTGTAAATCTTAATGCAATAAGCGCGCTTTGCCAATGGTGGGGAGCGCATAACGGAGCGGAATATGCAGAAGCATTTGAAGTAAACCACATTGTAAGAGGAGAAAATGAAATCTGAATTCACGGTTTCATGTCATCAGCCTAATTTTATTCCATACCTAGGATTCTTTGACAAAATGGCACGGTCGGAGTTATTCGTTGTACGGGATGAGGTTTTGTTTGTGAAAAAAGAATATCATAACAGAAACAGAATAAGAATCAACAGTCATGATCCGAATGTTCCAATGTCAAAGTGGGTTGGAGTTCCGGTTGAAAACGACGGAGATTTCATAAAACATGTCACAATAAAACGTGAAACGAAAATAAAAGGAAGATATTGGAATGAAGTTTTGCTCAAGGAAATAAAAACAAGTTATTCTAAAGCGCCGTTTTTCGAGGAACATTTTGCAAAGTTCGAAGAGATATTTGACAATTCGCATGACAAACTTTTAGATTTGAATATGAAGATAATAAAATTGCTTGCGAAGTCGTTTGAAATAAAAACAAAAATAATTCTTGCGAGTGAACTAAATTTAAAAGGAGAAAAATATGAAAAGTCTGACGCTTCCGAGGATCTGGCTAATATTTGTTCGGCTGTGGGCGCAAATGTTTATTTGTCGGGCTCTGGAGGAAAAGAATATCTTTACAAAAAACCGTTTGAAGAAAAAGGGATAAGAGTAGAATTTCAAGACTACAATCATCCGGTTTATCCGGTTCCTTATAATCAATTTCTTCCTTATATGTCGTCGATGGAAGCGCTGTTCTGCTGTAATTCTTTGCCTAAACACGTCGAAAACAGAATTGAGATACCTCTCATTGTGAAGAGATAAATTTATAAAAGGTGTTGTAACTATCTAATTAAAACACTATGGAAAAGAAATTATCTTTTTTGGCTTTGATGGTTTTATTTATTTTAGCATTAGCTCAAATTACGAGCGCTGGCGGTATTGAAAAAAAAGTTTATGTTGTTCCTTACATAGGAGATATTGATCAGGACGTTTCAAGCGGATGGTATGAATTTTATCAAGAGCTTGTTGATTTCCATGAAGAAAACGACATTCCGGCAGGATTTAGTTTTTATCCGGGATCACTTTTAGATGATAATGATGAAGATTTCTACAATGCATTCTATGACATGTATGACAGCGACCAGATTGCTTTAATTCAAAAAGGTTATAGAGGAGAAGATGAACAAGAAATGTATCTTCTGTCAGTGGATGAACAAAAACAAATAATCAGGAACGGTCGAAACGCTTTTGTAGAATATATGTACAACCACGGCGTTAATGCAATCGCGCCATACTATTATAATCAATACAGCGGAAAAATAAACAACGACACTCGAACTGCGCTGGAAGAACTTGGATTCAAAATGTATTTCGATGTTTTCTATGAAGAGCAAAATGGCACAACTCAATCCGAAGGAGATTTTTATGTTGTTCAATATGGAATTGATTACACACTTCATGGAGATGCGGGCAGAGATACAACTTACAAAACAGCTGATCAAATAATAAAAGAAATAAATGAATTCTCAAGGGAAGACGTGACCGTTCTTACTATCGACGGAACGGAAGTAATTCCAATTTGGGGGCATCAGCAAGACTTTGAAAGCAATAGTGTTGACGACGGGATTAACGAAACAAAATGGAACATGTACAAAGATCTTATGTTAAGATTGAAAGAAGATCCTAATGTGATTTTATTGAATCCTGAGCAAGTTTATGAAATGAAAGAAGGAGAAGATGATTATCTTGTTCCAAGAAACGCTGATTGTTTTTGGTCGCCTGATTATAATAATGCTAAAGATTTAAGCGAAGCAGTTCGAGAGGGAACTTATGCTCACTATGGATGGGCGTACAACAATCAATTGTTTAACATAACTTTTGTCGGAAATTCTACTGACGACGCCGGAAGTTACATTGATAAAAGATTGCTTTGCTACGACGGAAAAGTTTATGCGAGCGCAGACGACTGGCCTTATTACAATTATTCTGATGAAAGGCCGTGGGGAATAATAGTTAAAGGAATGGGAGACAAAGTAAATGGATGGGAAGTTGTCAGCGATGAAGAATTTGGAACAAAATGGTTTAAAGAAAATAAAAATGACGACAAGGATGACAATGGCAAGAAAAGAAGCTCGGGCGGAAAGAATTACGATAGAGAAGATTATTTGAGAGGAGAAGGAAATTTTGAATACATTGAGCAAGACTCAAACGCGTATTACACAACAGGGTCAGTAATTTATATTGATAATGACGGCGCTGAAGTGGACGGTCAAATGTCTGGTTGGATTTTCTGGATCTTTGTAGGAATTATAATTCTTTTGATAATTATTTTAATTGTTTTGATTTTGGTTTAAACCAAAACTTCTGGGTGCTTTAGAATGTAATGATAAGTTGCAAAGATTGCAGCTGAACTTAACGCTTCTATGATTTGTCCGTTAGTTGCTCTTTCGACTGCTTCTTCCAAGGACATTCTTACGGGAGTGATTGATTCGGTCGGCTCGAGTTTTGTTTCTGTGAAAGACAAGCCGGTTGCGAGATAAAAATATTGTCTTGATGAAACAACTCCTGTCATTGGTTCTGCTTCTCTAATTAGTGTTAATCTCTTTGCAACTATTCCTAATTCCTCTTCTAGTTCTTCTCGCACGGTTTGTTCGGGAGTGTGGCCGTTATCAATTCCTCCGCCTGCAACTTCAAGGCTGGGAGCGTTAATCGCATAAGAATGCTCTTGCTGAACAAGCCAAACATTTCGGTCTTTGTCGACGGGCAAAGCGTATGCTCCAGGTTTTATTTCAACCCAACCGTAAATTGTTCTCTCGCCGGAAGGAGAAACAACACTATCATGATTTACACTTAATCCAAAACGATTTTGATATTTTAATTCTCTAGAAAGAACTTTCCAAGGTCCACGGTTTGACATAATAATCTCCTAGATAGCTTAGTTATAAATAATATAGAGATAAAATATATATTATCCAGTATACTCTTTCAAAACATCCAAAACATAATCGATTTCTTTTCGTGTCAGCGACGGATAAAGTGGGATGAACAAAGTTGTTTTGAATGCTTCTTCGGTGTTTGGGAAGTCTTTTGGATCAAGATTTAGATATCTGTGAAGTGGGCGATAGACTGGACGGTTTGAAATGATTGAATTTTCTTTCAGATAATTTTGAATCTGGATCAATTCGTCTTCATTTTTTGTTTTGATGATGTAACGATAATAACTTCCTCCGCAAAGAACAGAGAATTTTTTGGTTAAGAATTTGTCATATTCTTTTGAAATTTGTTTTCTTCTTTTTATGAAAGATTTTAATTTCTTTAATTGTGACAAGCCCAGCGCGGCCTGAATGTCTGTGAAGGATAAATTGTAAGCTTCGCCTTTTGAATTTCGGTCGTCGTATTGAGTGAGATCGTCAATTTTTGATTTTAATTTCGAAGAATTAGTTAAAACCATTCCACCTTGACCGGATGAAATCATTTTTGTCGCGTAGAAGGAAAACGTTGAGAGGTCGCCGAAAGAACCAAGCGGTTTTTTGTTTAACTCTCCGCCCAGCGCCATCGCGCAGTCTTCGATTAAGAAAATATTTTTTTCGCTGCAAAATTCTTTTATTTCTTCGATTTTTGCGGGATAGCCAAACATATGCGGAACAATAACTGCTTTAGTTTTAGGAGAAATTTTTTGCTTTATTTTTTCTAAAGAAATATTATAACCCATTTTGATGAAATTGTCTTGAATATCAACAAGAACGGGTTTTGCTTTTGCGTTCTCGACCGCCGCTAAAACTGAATAACAAACGTATGACGGCAAAATCACTTCGTCGCCTTCGTCGATTCCGATTGCTCTGAGTGAAAGAAAGATTGCATTTGTTCCGCAGTTCACAGCTTTTGCATTGCTCATTTTATGGAGGCGGGCCATTTCTTTTTCAAAGGAGACAGTTTTATTTCCTGACGCATGCATGCCAGAGGAAACGACTTTAGAAACTTCCGCTATATCTTTCTCATCTATAAATGGTTTTGAAGGAGGAATTTTCATTTTTTCGTCTTCGCGTAAAAGCTGTCGCGATTCCATTTACCTGACCAATTTGTTTTTCCTAAGAAAATAACTTCATACAAAGTTTTGACAGTGATGTGAAGCCATGCTGCCGACCAAACGAATTTAAGAAAATAAATGTTAGGAAGATAAATTATTCTTCTCCAATCAACGTATGCAATTGCAATTAGTGTAAAAAATAAATCACCTAAATAAAATCCTAAACTAAAAGAGGGGACGAAAAAGAGCATAACAAATGCGGAAATGAAAGTTACAGAATAAAGAGTTGCGTCCAAGAATGTTGGAATTAAAGTTGTGTAAAGCAAACGCGGAGCTTTATGTACTCGGCTCCCATGACGAACAAGACACTGATATCCTCCTGCATACCAACGAGTAATCTGTTTCCAGTGCCCTTTGAAAGTTCCAGCGTCGATGCTCTTTGCATGAGCCCTTGGCTGAAAAACTACGCGGTAGCCTTTTTCTAATGCAATCCAAGTTACATCCATATCTTCGGTTTGAGTTCCTTGAGGCAGTCCACCTACGGATTTTAAAAAAGAAGTTCTGTATGCAGCGCTGTCGCCAGTAATAACAGAAATTGCATTTCGATAAGACTGGGCTTTTTTCCTAAACAAAAAAAACTGATATTGAAATGTCGCTCCGTGATAAATTAAGCGCCCCATTAAATTTGGAAGTTTTACCGGCGAAGAAAATCCCGTAACAATTACTGTTCGTTTATTTGAAAATGGTTTTGTAATTTCTTCAAGATATGTCGGCGAAAGAAAAGTGTCGGCATCCAGCACAATTACAAAATCATCTATTTTTTGTGTGTGAAGAACGTTTGAAACGTTGTAGGCTTTCCCCTTATTTTCTTTATTTTTGAAAACGTGCAAATTTGGATAAGTTTTTCTTAACTGCATACAAACTTGCGCAGTATTATCTTTAGAATTGTCGTCGACAACGTACACTCTTTTTGGGGGCCGGGTTTGATTGAATGCGGATGCTATTACTTTTGAAATATTTTTTTCTTCATTATATGCAGGAATTATTATTGTCAGCCCTTGATCAGATGGAAGAGGTTTATATTTCGGTTTTGAAATAAATAAGAAAATGAACAAAGTGAAAACATCAATAAAAAGCGCGGACAAAATAAAACCTAAGGCAAATCCTCCTCCAAAGAATCCGAAGATAGATGATGTAAGAGTCATATAAAGGTCGAAATGGAATAGTATATAAGGATATATATTAAAGAAAAAATATGTTGAAACGGTTGAAAGTTTATAAGTAAAAAACGAAAAAGTATTTGATTAAAAATATGTTGAAGCGGTTGAAAGTTTATAAGTAAAAAACGAAAATGAAAATTATGAGAAAAGAAGTAATTGTTTTAGTAATATTGATGGTTTTAGTTCTAGCTTCTACAATAACAATAATATTAAGCATAAATGGAAATAGTGTGGATGAGCCTCAAAAAAATAATTATCCTGCTCTTTTGATTCCGGCAAAAGATTTAGAAAAAGGAAACGGAATGATTACAAATGTCTGGCTCGACAAAAGTA
The DNA here is from genome assembly GCA_964518155.1 of Candidatus Woesearchaeota archaeon. Taxonomy (GTDB): domain Archaea; phylum Nanobdellota; class Nanobdellia; order Pacearchaeales; family GW2011-AR1; genus JAUSKC01. The sequence continues at coordinate 1,294 of CAZFDH010000029.1, read as the reverse complement.
AATTAAGTTCATTTGAAGAGTACAATATAAAATATTTATTTGTTGATGTCGGCGCGATTGATTCCGAAGGGAATATGCAAGACAATGAAGACGCAAAGGAATTTATAAAAATGATTCAAGATTACGAAAATGAAAACGACTATGATTTTATTGTTCTTCCATACACTGAAGTAATAATAGGAGAATATGAATTTGATTCCGAGTTTAAGGAAAATTTAATTATCAGTTATGAGAATTTGGCCGCTGCCGGCTATGACGGCGCTTTTGTTGATGTAGAAAAAATTCCTTTTGACCAAAGAGCTAGTTTCTTGATATTTCTTGAAGAACTAAACAGCAAAATGGGAAGTAAAACAGTTGCGATTTACGCCGGCGCGATTGACGAAAACCCTAATGAATGGGAATGGGAAGGAGAATTCTTTGAGGCGGTTTCAAACAGAGTTGATTTGATTGCGGCTACATCTTATGATCTTGAAATTGTATGGGAATCGGCGTATAAAGAAGAGTTAAGAAAACAGTTTGAATTTTTGTCCTCTAAAAATTGGAATGCGAATTTAATTTTGACTGTGCCTACGCATAACTCGCCTCCAGAAACAATTGAAAATGTTCTGCAAGTTTATGAGCCTTACAAAGAAAACTTCATTGGTGTTAGTATTTTTGTCGAGTGGACTAGTGATGAAGAAGATTGGAAATTGACAAACCAAATGTAACTATAAAATTACGACAGTTCGAAACATTTATATAATCAATGCTAATTGTCTCTGGATGAGAAAAGAATTTGTATTTACGATTTTTCTTGTATTAACTCTCGCACTTGCAAGTGGGGCGACTTATCCGGTTGGAACAAAAGTTGTTCAGGATGTTTATGTTGAAGCTGAAAATGGACAAGTCTTCGACGGCGCAGTTAAAACAAATTATCTTGGTGTAAATGCTGTGAAGTTTAATGAAGGATACTTGGTGTTAAGAGTTGAAGAATTAAAAGATTATAATCCAAATGAAAACACTGTAATACAACTTGACAAAAACAAAAAATATTATGTGTGGGTGCATGAAGCAAAGCCGACTGAATTTGAAGGATGGAGATGGAGAAAATTAGTTTATCAAGAGTATTTCAAACTTTCAGATTTCTATGACAATGAAATGCAGGTTTATGCCAATGATGCAGTCTATGCCGACGCAATTTTATTTACAGAGGACGATACATATGATCCAAACACAGCGATCAACACTGGCGTAATTGAAGTAGGAGTTGACTCGAAAGATATTAGCGACGGAGAATTTATCCTGTCCTGTACCA
>CAZFDH010000028.1:7469-11720 GCA_964518155.1 Candidatus Woesearchaeota archaeon | reverse complement strand
GCGACTTCGGATAAAAAAGTAAACCAAATTATTTCTGTAGCCGCTTATGAAAAAGTATTGATTTATAAAATTATTGTTACAAATAATTATATTAAAACGACTATAGATAATCTAAAAGTTAACCCTAAAATAAGTGTTGCCGTTTGGAATGAAAATTGGAAAGGATATAAGATAACTGGAAATGCTGAATATTCCGAAGATGATTCTTGGATGGAATTTGTTAAGTCAATAAAAGAAAACCAAGATGAGCCATGTAATGGAGCAATTATAATTAAACCTTTGGAGATTAATCCAATTGGTTAAAATGCAAATAGAAGAAATAAATAAATTTATCGATGAAGAAATAATAAGATTAGAAAGATTATATTCTCAAAAAAGCAATGAAGAACTAACGTTAGCAATGACAATAAAATTGGGAGAAGAAGTTGGGGAGTTATTCAATGAAATCTTAGCTCACAATGGATTCCAAAGAAAAGAAAAACTTGACAGGTTGGATGAAAAAGAAATCGAAAAGGAAATTGCAGATGTAATAATAACAACATTCATAATCGCAAGAAGATTTGGAATTAACCCTGAAACAGCAATTAAAGAAAAAATGGAGATAATCCAAACAAGAAAATATAACTAAAATGACAATCGCAACATTCAACAAAAAAACTTTTGAAAAAGAAATCGGAAAACTCGACGATAAAATGCAGGAAAAAATCGCATTATTTGGAACACCAATAGAAAATATCTCCGAGGAAGAATTGCAAATAGAAGTTTTCCCGAATCGTCCGGATTTAATTCCTTATCAAGGATTCAAGAGAGCATTTTTAGCATATTTGGAAAAGAAAACAGGACTAAAACAATACAAACCCAGCGCTCCTGAAAAAAATTTCTCCGTAAAAATTGATAAGTCTGTAGAAGGAGTTTGGCCTTACACTGCATGCGCAATAGTAAAAGGGCTTAAATTCGACGACGAAAAAATAAAAGAAATAATTGATGTCCAGGAAAAATTGCATTTTACATTAGGTAGAAAAAGAAAAAAAGTGGCTCTTGGAATTTACCCTTTGGACAAAATAACTCTGCCGTTAACTTACAAAGCTATGGAACCTGATCAAATTAAATTCATTCCATTAGAATCAGAAAAAGAAATGTCTGGCCTTCAGATTTTACAGAGGCATCCCACTGGAAAAGAATACGCTCATCTTTTAGCAGGAAAGGCAAAATTCCCAATATTTATCGATGCTAAAGATAAAATCCTTAGTATGCCTCCAATAATAAATTCTAATGAAACAGGAAGAGTAACGGAAAAAACAAAAGACGTTTTCGTCGAATGCAGCGGAACAGATTTTGAGATATTAAACAAATGCATAAATATTCTCTCAACAACTTTGGCAGAAATGGGAGGAAAGGTATATCAAATGGAATTAAATTACCATTCACAAAAATTCATAACTCCTTCTCTACAACCAAAAAAAAGAAAGATCGACATTGAACATGTAAAAAAACTTTTAGGAATTGAGCTTAACGAAAAGCAAATGAAAGTTTTGCTTGAAAGAATGGAATATAACTACAATAAAGGAGAAGTGGAAATGCCACCTTGGAGAACAGACATTTTGCATGAAGTAGATCTTATTGAAGACATTGCAATCGCATATGGATATGATCAGTTCGTTCCCGAGATTCCAGAGATATCTACTATTGGTGAAGAAAATCCCAAAGAAACATTCAAAAGAAAAATCTCGGATATTCTTTCTGGCGTCGGAATGCTTGAATTATCAAATTACCATTTAACAACAAAAAGAGATCAATTTAGCAAAATGGGAATAGCTGAAAAACAGGAAAAGGGTTTTATCGAACTTGAGAATTCAAAAACTGATTATTCAATTTTAAGAAAAGACTTATCCCATTATCTGTTAAAAATAATCTCCGAGAACGTCGACAATGAATATCCCCAAAAAATTTTCGAAAGTGGGAAAGTCTTTGAGATAGTAGAAAATAAAATAGTGGAAAAAGAAAATTTAGCAATTGCTTTAACTCCTGGCAACTTCACAGAATTAAAGCAAATTTTAGAATATCTTTCAAGAATGATCAATAAAAAACTGGAAATTGAAGAAGATCGTGAAATTCCGCAATGGTTTATCGAAGGGAGAACAGGAGCAATTTCCTTAAACAACAAAAAGATAGGTGTAATCGGTGAAGTCCATCCAAGAATTCTAAAGAACTGGAAAATAAAAATGCCGGTCGTACTGCTTGAACTAAACTTAGATGAAGTTTTTAATCATCCAAAATAACCCTTCTTCGCGCTGCTAGATTTAACATCCCAATTTGAATCAATTGTTGAAACAATTTCAAGCAAAACTTTTTTGTCCTTCTGCCAGATTTCTGAAAACTCTCTAACTGCGTCCGCCTCTTTTTTCTCATCATATTCTAAATCAAGTTCTATAATCTTAACTTCCATTCTAGCAATTCTCTTGTAAATTTCTGAAAGTTTTTCTCGATCTTCACTACTTAAAGACTTTACAATTGAAAAAACAAAAACAGGAACATTTACCGGATTCAAGAGACCTTCAATAAATCGCAAATAATTTGAAAGCTTATCCGAAATAAACCGTCTTACTTCTCTGACTAAAAGATCAGTTTCATACTCTGAAATCTTCTCAATCTGAAAATCTTTGTTCAGTTCTTCAAATTCTGGTAGAGAATGTTTTTTACGAATAACTTCATAATTCTTTTTCAAAGACTCAAGTTTATTTTCTTTTTCCATTTCCAAAGATGCCCTAATGATTATATAAAGTTTTAGAGCCACCTCCGAGGATCGAACTCGGGACCTCGTCCTTACCAAGGACGCACTCTAACCGGGCTGAGCTAAGGCGGCTAAAATCAATTCAAAATCAAACTATAAAAATATTCCTAGATCTAGTTGAGGGAAACAAATTTGATCTTCAAAATTAATCAGTTCTGCGAGAAGATCATAAAAACAATTCAGTCAAAAAAAAGAGGTGATAATTATTAGTTAGTTAATTGAGCCGAGCCTATCAAGGGCGGGCGAGCAGTTTCGCGAAAGCAATTCAATGCAAAAGTGAAGCGGGGTTGCGAGTTGGGCGGAAACATTCAAATTGCGAAGCTGAAAGAGAAGTTTTCGACGAAGGAGAAATTTAGTGGGCTTTGAAAATCAGATTAACTTAAGAAAACAAAGAATTATCTTCCCATAACTTTCATTATGAAAAACACAAGAACCACGATCATAAACGCCACCATCAAAAACGCAAAAAGCAGCGTCGAGAGTAAAAACAAATTAACATAGAATGGATCAGACGAAAGAACATACAAAAAGAACGACACCAAAAACAAAACTGTAAACAATATTAAGTTTCTTAATGCAACCCCAATTTTTCTATTGAACGATCCTGCGTTTGAAGTCTGAGAACGAATAATTGTAGCTTTCATAGGTTTAACTGAAGCTCTCTTAACACTCCTCTTTTTCACCGACTTTTTCTTCGCCATCTTTTAGTTAAAATATTTTCTAGTTTATAAATATTGCTCCTTTCACCCAGTTAAATTTCCGCCCCAATCTTGTTTAACAGTATAGCCCACAATATTTTTAGTATTTCCAAAGAAGTTCCCAAGCCAACTAAGGTAAGATTTTCCAAAAAACAAAAAGTCTTCAAAACTTTTTAGCTCAAAGTCCCCACTCAGATAAACATAACCTATCGAGACAACCAAAAAAAGCAGCGTCGAAACAACAATGAAATTGAATAAGTTACCTTGGAAACTCTGATATTTGTTTTGGTATTTATTTATCCAAAGTATCACTAGAACAATTGCAAGTAATAAGATTATCAACCCCCACATAAAACCTCAATGTCAATAGTCTATAAAAAAGTTTCGAATTTATACAAAGAAAAAACATAAAAACCGCCAGTTCATCCAAAGATAAAGCCCCATAGTACAAGGACTAAGAAATCTCTAAAGAGATCCGTCCATAGTACTTCGGCGCAAAGCGTAAAGCCCCATAGTACAGTGGTCAAGTATATCGCCCTCTGGTCGACAAAGTCGAGAGTTAGGCGGTGACCCAGGTTCGAATCCTGGTGGGGCTATTATTAGGATGAGAACCTTGGTTTCGTTCGAAACTAAAATTTCGGACGAGAGGGAACGAACAAAGTGAGTGAACTCCGAATCCTGGTGGGGCTATATCTTCAAATCTGCTTTGGCAGATTTAGATTATTTCTTTCTCCAGGATGAGAACCTTCGAATCCCGAGCAA
>CAZFDH010000028.1:0-7369 GCA_964518155.1 Candidatus Woesearchaeota archaeon | reverse complement strand
TTTCGCGAGAACATTCCTGAAAGTAAATTTTAAGAATCTGAGCGAGGTTGCGAGTAGAGCAATTTCGCGAGAACATTCCTGAAAGTAAATTTTAAGAATCTGAGCGAGGTTGCGAGTTGGTGGGGCTATATATTAAATCTCCCCAAGTAATCACGTCGTCCTCAAAAGAATTTTTAAAGACAGCAATCGTTAATATGAAATGAAAAAAAGAGGGTTGTCGGATGTAGTAACAGTTTTGATAATTGTCCTAATTTCTCTCGTTGCAATTGCAATTCTTTGGTTCACCGTTTCAAAACTTGTAGGAGATACATCTGAAAAAATAACATTCTCACCTTATTCAAACGAAATTAAATTGACCCAAGTAGAAAGAGGATTGTCAGCAGCAATCATAACTTTATCGCGAACTTCTGGAAAAGACAATCTAACAAAATTAAAATTTGTCTCCTACACTGAAACAAGTTCAAATACATTTGAAATAGAAAATCCCGGCTTAGAAATTTTAGAAACAAAAACTTTTTTCGTTCCATTGGATGAAATTGGACTCTCAAATAGGATTACAGTATACCCTATTTTCGGAGAGAATGTAGGTTTGCCTGTTGAAACAAATCTAAACGGCGTCGCTGTAAATCTCAAAAAAGATAGTGATTTACTTTCCTATTATCAATTTGATGGAAATACTCAAGACAGCTCCAATAAGGGAAATGACGTAACTCAAACTATTGATCCTTCATTATTCGTCTCAGGAATAAAAGGAAATGCCCTCAACTTCTCAGAAAACGGATTAAGATTTATTACCATACCTAATGAGGGGATTTTTGACGCAGATAATAATGAACTGACTCTCTCATTATGGGTAAAAGAAGAAAAGCATGAAGGGTATAGCAAGTTATTAATAAAGCCGCATATTAATTCTGGAAATCCTTGGGAGTTATTTGCAATAGACATTAACACTACAAGTAGTGCTAGATTTATCATAAGTGATGGAATCCAAAACTCTGCAAATCTGAAACTTGGATACAACAACCCAAACGATGGATGGGAAAGTGTCGACTCTAACATCTCTATTGAGTTAAATAAATGGTATCACATTGCAGGAACTTACAATGGATCGGTAATGAAAATATTTATCAATGGCGAAAAATCATCTCAGGAAAACAGTGGCATCATAATAGGAAGCAATAACAAGGCAGTAACAGTTGGTAATTCAGATGTTGTAGCGCAGTCACTCGGTTTAGACGGCTTGCTCGACGAAGTAATGATCTACAACCGTTCACTTTCCGACGAAGAAATTAAAATAATTTATGATTTGCAAAAATGAAGAAAAAAGGATTGTCTGGAGTTGTAACTGCATTGATCTTAATTCTTTTAGCTCTAGTTGCAATTTTCATTGTATGGCTAGTGATAACTAATTTGCTTGAAAAAAATTCTGATGAAATTTCCCTTGCTCCACTAGAAAACAAATTCAAAATTGAATCTGCAAAAGCAAGCTTAACAACCGCCCAAGTCAAAGTAAAAAGAGAAAATGGCGACAGTAATTTGACCGCATTAAGATTTATCATCTCTGGAGGAGAAAATAGTTATACTCATGAAGTAACTCAAAACCTTCCAAAAGAGCTTGAAACAAAAATTTATCTTATTCCTCTTAAAGGAGGATCAAATAAAAAAGTAACATTAGTCCCTGTGTTCGGAGAAGAAAATGGACTGCAAGTTGAGAAAGATCTATCGATAGATTATTCACTTGACAAAACCCTAGTAGCGTATTGGAAATTCGACAAAGATTTCAAGGATGAAACGGATAATAACTATGATGGAACAGGAAGAAACGGAACAAAAATTATCTCGGATCCACAAAGAAACAAAGTCGCTGATTTCGACGGAATAGATGATTCAATTCAGGAATCAAAAATACCTCCAACAATATTTTCCGACAGTTACTCAATTTCAGCTTGGATAAATGTAGAAAAACTGCCATTAGTAAACTCAAGTGCAATAATCCAAAAAAGAGGATATGGTCAAACAAATTCAGATGGAATGATTGTTGGAATTTCTTCAACTGATAACAGCCAACTGCAAATAAAGAAAAATGCAATTTCATTTATGAAGTTAACCGGAGACTGGGTTTCTTCAACCACAACTATCAATGAAGGAACATGGTATCATCTAACTGTAACATATAACAGTTCTGCAAGAAAATCAATAGTCTATGTTAATGGGGTAAAAGATAATGAAAGGATATTCACCTCATCTGTATCTTCAACTCCTACATATTCTAAGTTATCAATAGGAGGGGCACCTGAATTAGTCCAATCAAATTCTCTCTATGGAACCGGGTGGAGCTATTTGAATGGATCGCTTGACGATCTGGCAATCTTTAACCGAACGCTCGATGGCGAAGAAGTAAATCAAATTTATCTATTGCAAAAATGAAAAAAATAATTGTTCTAAGTCTAGGCGGAAGTTTAATTGTTCCGGGTGAAATTGATTTAAACTATTTAAAAGAATTAAAGAAAGTAATTTTAAAGAACACAAATAAATACAAATTTGTAATTGTCTGTGGAGGAGGCTCAACAGCAAGAAAATATATCTATGCTCTAAGAGAAATAAAGGCAAACGAAAAACTTCAAAGTTTAGTAGGGATCTCAGCAACAAGATTAAATGCAAGATTTGTATCTTACTTTTTTGAAAAAGATCCGGCAGAAGGAATTCCTCATTCTATGAAAGCAGTTACAAAATATCTAAAAAAACAAGACATAGTCTTTTGTGGAGGTCTTGAATACAAACCGCGTCAAACTTCCGACGCTACAGCAGTTCAGATTGCATCACACTTCAAAACAGAATTTGTAAATTTAACAGACGTTCCAGGATTGTATGATAAAAATCCAAAAAAATTCAAAGACGCAAAATTCATTCCAAATATTTCTCTAAAAGAATTTTATAATATGATTCCAAAGAAATACGAGCCAGGACAGCACTTCGTTCTAGATCAAACTGCATCAGAATTAATTTTAAAAAATAAAATAAAAACAAGAATAATTGGAAAAGACGTAAAGCAATTAGACAATCTTCTTAATAACAAAAAATTCAAAGGAACAATAATTGAAGGTTAAATTTCTCTTATCCCAATATCCGGAGCACTTCCAGAATATTCTACATAATCCGGCCAAGCTTCAGGTAAGACTTCTCCTCGATCAACTGCAGGACTATTTTGTTCCAATTCGAACTTACTCATAATCTTACTAAATTCTTCATCAAAAATTTGATCAAAATTTCCAACTACTTCACGATAATCTCTATCAGATAAACTGTCGTAAGTTAATTCCGGTCGAGGATTTACAATCTTGAATTCTTCTCGATTAACAAATAAAGGGTCTTCCTGCAAACCATTTTGTTCTATTCCGATTTCATCCTGCATTTTAGCAAACTCATCAAAACGATAAAGATAATGGGCCCCTCCATCATAATAGAAATATGCAATCATCGAGGGAGGATCTCTTTCTCCGTAACGTTCCCAGAATAAATTATTATCCGTATCTGGACCGTCGACAAACGGAGTAAAGTCCCAATCTGCTTCATTTTTAATATATCCCCAATAATATTCTTCGCTTCCTCCAGCCCCGGAATAGATTATATTATTTCTATAAATATTTCCTCCATAAACAGGATAATAGTAAGGATGATGAATTAGCCGAGTCATAAATGCAAAAATATTATTGTAAAAGTAAACTTCATTACCTTTGATTGGAACGTTAGACCCCTCTTTCGTAAGATATTTAATATTGTAAAATAAATTTCTATAGATATAAGTCCCATTCATCGCTGAATTACTTAAACCAACAGAATTATCATCGACCGTGTGAACGATATTATTATAAACAGTTAAATTCGCCGGCTTTGAAAAATTATATTGTCCTAAATTTAAATTTATCGACATCGCTCTTGAGATTAAATTATCATGAAGCATAGCATCATTAGTATCAAGTCTTACATTCCCGTAGCTTTTCGTAACTAAATTTCTATAAATATTCGTATTACTTCCCCCATTTATATCAATTTGATGTGTCCACAAAATAGTTGACTTTGCATCTTCATACCACATTCTTTCCCAAAACCCATTTATTTGAACAAAGTTATTTCTAACAGTAAAATTATTTACATTACTTGTCAGCAATGGATAAAGGTTATTAACAAGATAATTATTTTCAAAAACCGCATTGTTAGATGAAAGATAATAAACTGCGTAACCTTCTGAATGAGTTATAACTAAATTTTTGATTAAAGTATCGTTAGATCTCCAAATATAAATTAGCCTCAAGGTATTAGGTATTTTATATTCATGATTTGAAGGATGATCTTCATCTGCAGGCCAAACATATAGTTCTTTAGCACTTTCGTTGTACAAGAATCTTCCAGGGATTTGAATGTCTTTGGTCGAGGGCAAAGTTTCAGGTTCATCTAAACTAGGATCTAATTGATCAAGTGTGGTGTAATGCCCAGCAACATTATATTGTGTTGGAAAATCTGGATCTTTTTTATTTCTACTTCCTCTTAAAAACTCTTCATCTTCATACACTTGCATTGGCACGCGATTTAATGCACTTCCACCATGCAGTTCAGTAAATTCGTCATCAGTTACAAGCGGACGATAAAAATCATAATCTGTTTTGTAAATCTTTCCCTCAACATGTTCCCATTGAGGATTAAAGTTAGGATCAGCACCATCCAAAATAGGAGGGTTATCTTCGTCGACACCAATTAAAGAAATATTTCTCTTATTTATTATTTCTAAAGATTCATAGTAAGTTCCCGGAAAAATATAAATTCTGTCACCTTCTAAAGAAGCATCAATTGCATCTTGAATAGTCGAGTATTCCTTATCTTCCATAATATCCACACAAAGAATATTACCTAATTCACAATTAATCTCCTCTAACTGGGGAATTGCTTCATCATCAATAATCTCTCCATCGACCCCAACCAACTCTTGTTCATCAGCTTTATCTCCCAGTTCACCGTCGGCAAATACCGGAAATATTGCAACTTTTTTTGGATCCCCATTTAATTTTCCTCCATAATCAATCTCAAACTTCTTTGTTTCAAGTTCCCCTATTGACGGAAAATCTTCATAATAACTACTGCTTTCATCATAAACAACAACTCGAATATTTTTTAGCTCACCTTGACCAAAATCTCTCTTAACACTAATTGAAACTTTCCTTCCAATGTTATCCAAAACAGTTTTCTCATCAAGAATATCAAGTCCCAGTGTAAGCTTATTAATGTCAACACTTTCAGAACTATCTCCAATCAAATTAAACACAACTAAAGAAATAACACCAATTGCAACCAAACTTATCAGAATAATTAACAAAGTTGTGACGATATCTGATAGCCCTTTTTTCATATAGTAAGTTATTAAATAGACTATAAAAACATTTCAATTAATAATCCTCAACAATTTTTTTCAAGTCATCAACATTTTCATAGACGACATTTTTCATTCTGTCAATCATCACTTCTTGTAATGTTTCTTTCAAAATGCCATGACACGAAGTTAAATCAGATTCTGGAAAATAACCTGATCCCTTTTTAACTTCACAAACCATTTTTTTTCCATTAAACAAATCCGCATTTTTTTCATTCAGTCGATAAAAGAACTCTACTTCAACGTCGCAAGAATTTTCATCTCCCCCAAGAACTTTATATTCTCTATACCCACCATTAAAATCATGCTTAAACTCAGAACGTCTGCATTCATTTAAAGAATTATAAAAACATTCATTTGAATCACACTGCACAAAATAAAACATTCTCAAATAAACTGTGACTCCAATAAGAATAATCATTAAAGGAATATAGAAATATCTAAATCTTTTTACCCTTGCCCGAGATTTCTTATTCTTAGATCTAATAACTTTTAATTCATAAAAAAGGAAAATAGCGTCGATTAAGAATATAGATCCCAACAAAACAAAATAAATTTTATCCTGCAAGCTGAAACTTTGAGTAGCACAACCTTCACAAATAGTAGAACAGTCACCATTGTAGCAATTTATATCATCTTCTTCAATAGGTATAAAGAAATTTACTTTACTGCTCTTATTATACTCCTCCAAATCAAAATAGACTGTTACACTTCCATTAGAATTTTTAAATCTGATTAAATCATTGTCACCCATATTTGTTCTTTCCAGTGTCGTAAAACTCGCATCACAACTCCGAGTATCATAAAACTCAGAAAGGCATTTATTCAAATCTGCACATTTTCTTTCACTAAAACTTTTACCACTTTCAAAATTATCTAAATATTCAAGAAAATCACTCCCATAATCACAATAAGACCAATCAGAACAGACAATCTGCGGCTCACAACCTTCAATCTTTAGCTCACTAATCTCTTCCCGAACATCAAGAGGAAAACTTCTTACTTCAACGTGATAATCTGAATAATCAACTTCGCCGCAGTCATACTCACCAGAAAGAATAGAAAAGAGGTCTGAATTAATCTCGCATTCACTTTTCCCATGGAAAAATACCGTCAAGAAAATAGCTATTAGCAAAGCTGCAAAAATTACTGCTGCAAAGATTTCCGATTTTCTAAAAGCCATTTTAAGGAATTCTGCTGTAGATTGTATTTATGAGCCACCAATCAAGCGCAAGTAAAAACAAAGAAATAAAAATGAAAACTAAAGACATGTTGATATATTTCTTTCCTTCCGATTCTCTAGCAATTGTGCTATAGATTTGCATCAGCTGATCTTCATTTTCAGCATAAAAATACTCTCCGCTTGTTTGCGTTGAGACTTCACTAAGAAATTCTTCATCAACTCCAAGCACTCCTTCTCTTTCTCCAATTCCAATAGAATAAATCAAAACCCGGTTCTGGTTTGCATAATCAACAGCTACTTCCTTTGGAATTCCAATATTGGATTTACCATCGGTAAGAAGAATTATGACTCTTGGTTTTTCAGATGCTATCAAAAGATTTGTTGAAGAAATTATTGCTGAAGAAATATCTGTCCCGCCAACAGTTGTAAGGGACATTCCATTTATTGATTCTCTCAGACCAAACTTATCGCTTGTTAAGGGAGAATTGATAAATGCCACTCCGGAAAAACCAATAACCCCTGCAGAAGAACCGAGAGGAATTTCATCGACAAAAGTTCTTGCTGCAACTTTTGCCGCTTCAAGCCTGTTAGGATAAAAATCTTGGGCGCTCATACTGGAAGAAACATCAACTGCCAAAACATAGTCAATAGAAGAGCTTTGCCCGAAATAAACTAATGTTGTCCCAGCCATTGCAAAAATTATCAGCACAAATATTAAAGTCCTTATGGTTAAAGGCATAAGATTATAAGAAGAGCCAACTCTG
>CAZFDH010000027.1:0-12145 GCA_964518155.1 Candidatus Woesearchaeota archaeon | reverse complement strand
AAAGAGAAGTTAAATAAAAAAAGAAGTTTATTGGCAAGAGTAAGGGAAGAAGAAAATAAGCCTTCAGTAAATGATCTTCTAGCCAATGGCGTTTTAACCACCAATCCTCAAGGAAATCTTCTTCTGTTTTACAAAAAGACAGGCAAGCCAGTATTAACTCATGAAGGAAAGGAACTTTATTTTACTTCTCTTGGAGACGTACGCATTTTCATGCAAACCCACATTCTTCCCGAAATAGTTGAAATAAAAGAAGAACCAACAGATTAACTTCTAACAAATCAAAAAAACATAATAAAAAATAAGAAAAACTTCTCGAGGCGGTAGTAAGGTTAATTATTTGATTAGCTTTTGAATATTCTCAATCGCATCAGCAACTTCCTTTCCTTTCTTAGTCAGTTGTATCACCTTTATTCGCCCCTTTTTTTCAAACACAACCAACTCAAGATCTTCCAGAGTTTGGAGAATCTTTACTGCATGGCTATAAGTGCAATCAACTTCTTTAGCCAAAACGCTACCATACCGCATCCTAGAATTTCGTTTCAAAGAAACCAACATTAACGCTGGCTTCCTCCGAAAAAAGATATCTAAATTGTCTTCCATCTTTGGATATATGGTATTTAATTGTATATATCCTGACCATATCGTCCTTTTAAAACTTTTGCAGAATATATTTCACTAAAGAGAAGTAGTAGTTTTTAATTAAAACAAAGTTTGATAAGGCCATTTTGAGTTTCACTAGAATATTGGCAAAGAAAAATAAAAAGGGCGGGTCTGAAGCTTGAGCTTCAGTTTAGTGGGAATTTGGAAAATCAAAATTAGTCTAAAAAATCTTATCAAAGATTTAAAACAAAATACTTATTAACTAAAACAGATATTTCTTAATCATGCCAGATAAAAAAACGAAAATCTTAGCTGCATCCGACATTCACGGAAACAGTGGCCTCATCAAAAAGCTAGCTGAAAAAGCTGAAAAAGAAAATGTAGACCTCGTGATATTAGCCGGAGATCTAACAATGTGGAACACAAAATCAAAAGAATTAATCGCACCATTTGCAAAAATAAAAAAGCCGGTTTTAATAATGCCAGGAAACCATGATTCTTTAGAATTAATTGAGTTTCTTTCCGAGAAATATCCAAACACAAAAAATATTCACGGTTATTCAACTCAAATTAATGATTTAGGAATTTTCGGAGTCGGCGGAGCAAATTTCGGCCACACAGCATTGGATGAAAAAGAATTTTTTGAAAAATTAAAAAAGGCGCACAGTTACATTTCAGGATCAAAAAAGAAATTAATGGTGACTCACATGCATCCATTCAATTCAAAAGCAGAATTCTCAGGAATACGCGGAAGCAAAGGAATAAGAAAAGCAATCAAAGAGTTTAAACCAGATCTTTTCATTTCAGGGCATATTCACGAAGCCGAAGGACTCGAAGAAACAATCGAAAACACGAAATTCTACAGCATCGGTCGAAAAGGAAAAATATTCGAGATATAGGAAAGTTTAATTAGCCTGACCAAAGAGAATTCTGATGGTATTAAAAAATTTAGTCGAATATGCTAGAGAAGATGAGTTATCTAACATTCACGGAATTCTCCGAAAGTTAGCAGAAATAGTTGGAGAAGAAACAAACAAATCAGATGAATTGAGAAACTGGAAAGTCGCAAAAAAGATTCTTTCAAGAGATAAATACCTAAAATCTATGGACATGGTAAATAAAGAAGTCCAAGGACATGTTTACGAAAGAAAAGTTGTTTGGAGAAAATATTTCACCGACGCAATTGAACTGGAGAAGGAAGCATACGCATGGACATTTGAACATATTGCATATTTTGTTTACCAAAGATATGAAGAAAATGCCAGAAAACTAAAAAGAACTAAAAAATGAGCTAACCAACATTTATATATTCTCTAAAAACATCTAATTCTATAAGATGCCAAAAAAACCACAAAAATCCCGAGCAGAAAAAACTGTAGAAGAATTTTTCCCGCTCGACAAAGATAATAAAAAAATAATTGAAAAGATCGAAAAAGCTCCAAACGTAAATGAAATTATGCGAAAAACCGTAACAAAAGCTGTTCAACAAATGCCTGAAAGAGTGGACCTGATAAAATCTAAAATTGAAAAAATCAACAAAAAACCGTTAAGAAAAGATCTTGAAACAATTGAAAAAGTAGGAGAAATAAAAGCAAAAAAGAAAACAAGATATTCAAAAACAAAAAAATTCATTCCAAAAAAAGTCGCTAAGAAATATGAAACACCCGAGATCTCCTTAAAGAAAAAAGGTTATGAGTTGGTTATTACAGAAAAACCTCAGGCCGCTCAGAAAATTGCGCAAGCTCTAGGAAAGTCTGTGAAAAGAACACTTCCAAACAAGGTTTCTTATTACGAAGTTGATCGTGAAGGAAGAAAAATTGTTGTTGCTTGTGCCGTCGGTCATCTGCTAACTCTAAAACAAAATGTTTCAGGAAGTCAAGTGCCAATTTTTGATATAAGCTGGGTTCCAAATTATATGGTCTTAAAAAAAGATTTTACAAAAAGATACTATGATACAATATTGAAATTAGTAAAAGGCGCCGACGAGATAACTGTAGCAACAGACTTTGACATCGAAGGAGAACTAATCGGTTGGAATGCTGTAAGATTTATTTGCGGACAAAAAGACGCTAACAGAATGAAATTCTCGACGTTAACTGATAAAGAACTAAATCAGGCTTATGACGAAAAATTAAATCATATTTATTGGGGCCAGGCAATCGCAGGAGAAACACGTCACTATTTAGATTGGTTTTACGGTATAAATCTTTCTCGTGCTTTAATGAACGCAATAAAATCAACCGGAAGATTCAAAATAATGTCTATCGGCCGTGTTCAAGGTCCTGCATTAAATTTAATTGTAAAAAAAGAAAGAGAAATAAAATCTTTCAAGCCTCAAACTTATTGGCAAGTTTTCATAGATGTCGACGACGGCCAAAATCAACTTGAATTAATTTACAACAAAGATCTATTCAACAAAAAAGAACTTTCAAAATTTGACAATCTGACAGAGAAAGAAATTGATTTAATTACAACAAAAAAAGAACAATATCTTAAACCTCTTGAACCATTCAATCTTTCCACTCTTCAGACAGAAGCCTATAAGTTCCACGGAATAACTCCTTCAAACACTCTCAAGGCAGCTCAATCACTTTATTTGGCCGGATTAATTTCTTATCCAAGAACTTCTTCACAAAAACTTCCGCCCTCAATAGGCTATCAAGAAATTCTTAAAAAACTTTCAAAAAAATACGGAGTCGAAAAATTAATAACGCAAAGTCAGCCTATTGAAGGTAAAAAGTCAGACCCTGCTCACCCGTCGATTTATCCAACTGGCCAAGACCAAATTCTTTCAGGAGATGAAGAAAAAATTTATAATCTAATTGTAAAAAGATTCTTATCATTATTTTGCGACGACGCAATAATTGACATAAAAACAATCAAAACTGAAATTCAAAACGAAAAAGAAAAACTTGTTTTTTCAACAAAAGGATCAACAATAAGAAAAAAAGCCTGGCTTGAAATTTATCCGGCAAAAATGCAAGAGCATTTAATTCCAGATATGAAAGATAAAGCGAAAATCACAAAAGTAAGAAATGAACAAAAAGAAACTCAGGCTCCAAAAAGATATTCTCCAGCTTCAATTGTTACCGAACTTGAAAAAAGAAATCTTGGAACAAAGGCAACAAGGGCATCAATTATTGAAACGCTTTTTGACAGGGGATACATTAAGGACCGAAGCATCGAAGCAACACCTTTAGGAGAATCTTTAATTGAGACAATGGAAAAATATTCTCCGATAATTATCGACGAAGAATTAACTAGAAACATTGAAAAAGAAATGGATATAATTGCAGAAGCAAAAACCGGACTTGAAAATCGTGAGAAAAAAGTAATCCAGGAAGCAAAACTAATAATCGAAAAAATTGCAAAACAATTTGAACAAAACGAAAAGAAAATCGGCGAGGAGTTGTTGAAAGCAAATCAAGATTTATTATTACAAAAAAGAGAAGAAAATAAATTAATGCCTTGCCCACAATGTAAAAAAGGAAATTTAATAATTAACTACTCGAAGAAAAACAGAAGGTTCTTTATTGCATGCGACGCTTATCCTGCTTGCACAAAAACTTACTCTCTTCCTCCAAACGGCTCAGTAAAAAAGGCTGAAAAGAATTGTGAAGAATGCTCTTTCCCGATGGTGATGATTTTGCGTTCAGGAAAAAGACCATGGATGCTTTGTTTTAATCCGAATTGCCCAACAAACAAAAAACGGCTCGAAGAATATCAAGCAAAAAAAGAATTAGAAATTAAAGAATAAAAAATAAAAAAGACGATTTATTTTCTTTTTTTCTTAACCGCCCTCACTGGTTTTGCCATTTCCCTTGGAACGCTACAACTTTTGCAAGTCAAAGCATGTATTATTAACACTACTGCAGCAACAATAATTATCCATTGAGAATATGCTACTGTCCACAATGCAAAAACCAAAATGATTAGCCCAAGAATACTCTCGGTAACTCTACAATTACAGCCCATTTTACCTCCTTCCTCTTTTTTTAAAATACGAAAAAGCCATTAATAAAGGTTGCGACTAAAACCATTCCTTCAAACTTTTCTGAGTTTTAACTTGATTGAGAAGTTTGCTTTGTTTTAAAACTAAATCGCTGTCAAAGTTATATTTTATTTTTCCGATTTGATTTATTCCATTCAAAAGTTCTTCTTGTGACGCAAATTGAATTTTTCTGTTCGACAACGCTTTTCTTACAGATTCTCTTACAACCCAAACTCCAAGCGCAGCCCAATAACTAGGAGTTTCAAGCCTGATCGCAATTACTGAAGCTTGCCTGTTTATTCCTTTTAAGTATTCTAAAATTGGAAGTCGTGTTGCATAATATCCTCCTGCAGTATTAAATGCGTATTCTTTTCTCCCAGAATAACTTTCAAAATCCGTAGAAGCTTTCAATTGCTGCGTCGGGTTCCACGAACTGCCCGGAAAATAAAGTTCAAAAAGTTCAAAACTCCAGACACCCGGAATAAGCATGATCAAATATTGATTTCCCAAAAACTCTCCAAAGAATAATTCATAATTTTCAATCCACTTATGATTTTTAACTTCCTCAATTAATTGCTTTCCAATAATATCATCCGTCGCGGTAATCGACCAGCGAGTTGGAACAAGTTTTTTATCTTTTTTTAATCCTAAAACACCGACGCTGAGGATTTTGTTCAAAGAATACTCATTAAAATTACTTTTGTAAAGATATTTTATTCCTTCGTTAGCTTTTATTTCATCGTTCATTACTTTATCAAGTTTAGTGTCAACTTTAACATTGCCAGTAATTCTTGCCTGTTTTAGTGGCGCATTAATTCCATGCGGAGTTAAAACACGATCGCTTTGTCGTCCGAAACTCAGTCTACTCTTTAGTTCAATTTCAACATCAACAGAATTAGACGCAATCGCAACTTCTTTCGCAATCTCTACAAATTTATTATTCAATCGTGTATCAGTTACTTTTGACTGAAACCGTGAGTTAAGTAAACTGTCCCTTAATTTAACAACTTCTCCTATCTGAAAATTATTCTCTGCCCAATATTTTTCCGCATCATAAACCCAAGCATTATCATCTCTTTCCAAAGGACTTAAAATTCCTACATTAACCAGCGGATATTTTAATTTCGAACCAATAAAAACACTCGGTGGCGAGATTGTGTCAAGCTTTGAAACACTGGGCAAATTCCTGAATTTAAAATTAGTCTCAGCAACTTTCTTCACAACACCAAACCTAATTTCTTCAGGATTCATCAATGCAAAAGCAAAAAAGAATTTATATTAATGTATAATTACTTTAGAAGAATGATTGAGAATTACTAATCTACCAAGACATGACTATAATCTCTTTCTTCTCTCAATGAATGAACTAATCGGCTTATTTCGTTAGATTCCCTTGAATGATCCATCTTAAATCGAAACAAAGAGTGTCTTAAATCGTCATAACCTTGAGATGTATGTAGGTCAGACTTTGGAATAATTTCCCTCCGAATTGCTTCTCCAAGAACAGTATTATAGAAATCATCCACATCATAACTGGGTTCTCCTTCAAGAACCACACGATCAAAATCTAAAAAATCTCTTCTTTCCTGACGAACTCCTCGACGAATGTATTCTTTTCTAGGTCCGCATTCTGGAGAAATAGCTGTCGGAATAGGATTATTAGCTAAATAATATGCAATCTCGCCATCACTCATTTTATCAGCAGATTGTCTAGGTTTAAACGGTTCAGAAAATTCTCTAGTGATAACAATGCCTCTAAGTTCAGGAACACCCATGACAAATACAACCATAATGAGTTTATAAAAATTATTATGATTTATAATGCAACAATGCTTTTAAACCTAAAAAATCTTAAATAAACTATGGAAATAACAGATAGCTTGCAAAAAGCAGAAATTCCTTTTCAAACATTCACATTAAATATCGATTCTCCTTTTCCCCCATTAAATGAAGTAATAAAACAGTTCTATGAAAAAAATGGTTTGTTAATTCCCAAAGAAGAAGATATAATCTCAACTCACGGAGGGAATATGTACCGAACAGATGAAGGATTATTGCTTTTTACACAATATGTAACCTCTAACGGACGAAATTTAGACATTCTAGAACGACACCACTATGAAAGACAGATCTCTCCTATGATAGGAGGATCGGGTGGATCAACACATAGAGAACGAACTTATGAAGCTAGCGGAAAATTAAAAGGAGAAAACATCCATTTAACTGCAATTGCATCAGAAGATCAAAGATTTAATTGGATTGAATCAAACAATATCGAAGAAAGAGGCTACAAAAAAGAAGGCGAACCGTCATTCCACATCAGAAGAAAAGACAATCTCCCTTACTGGTTTGTAACTGACGCGAAAACCAATTAAATATTTAAACCATTAACCGTTCAAAGACAAATGGAGAGTATAGTCATAAGAGACCAAAATTTGATTGAAGAGGTGAGAACAGAATTCTTACAATGGTATAACCACCACCCAGATATTATAGCATACCGTGAACAAAGAGAAATAATCCGAGGAAATCCTCAAGATTACCAAGGTTTCGTAATTAATTCTTAATCTCCGTAAAATTTATATACATTCTATCAAGCTAAATCTCAATGCCCCAAAAAACTTCTTCAATCGAAGGAATGGTTTTAACCGCCGACAAAATTTATGAAGATAGAGCAGGAAATCTGACTTATTCTGTTTATCAAATATTTTTAGAAGGACAAAATTTACCTTTTCTTTTCGCCGGAAATCTCTCAGCATTAAAGCCCGGAGAAAGAATAAAAATCGAATACGAAGGAAACGGCATCCATCTATGTCAGAAAGTCTCTCGACTAGAAAAAGACGAATATTCCATCGGGATGAATGAAGAAACGGTAAGAAGATCCATAGAAAATTGGCACAAAAAGAATTCTAAAGAATAAACTAACTAAAGTAATGTGCAGGTACAAAAGAACTAAATTCTTTTCTGAAGAAAAACCCGAGCTGACTTGGATCAATATTTTCGCCACGTAAAACTTTTTTCCAAAAAGTCAAGATCTGAAAATCGTTTGAAACTATTGCCGTAGGCGTTTCTCTTGACCTGGTTGCGCCGGTTATCAAAAGATCGTAATCTGTTTCGCTAATACTTGATTTAAAAGATTCGAAACGCGAAGATAACCTTTTATATTCAGGATTTTCTTCTTCATTTAATATTCTGCCTTCAGTGAATAAAAAATCAATCAGCTTTCTGCGCATTCTGTGGCTGTCTCTTATTGATCTACTGCACTCCAAAGCAATTCTTTTTCTCTCTTTACTTAAGTCATCATTATTTCTCTTCACTTTTTTCTGATAATCTCCTCGAGAAGAGGGAGTATATTCATTAATAATTCTGGAAGTTGCATAAAGTTCACCTCCAGACATAACAAAATTATAAAAATATTCTGCAGATCTATAAAAACTATCATGCCTTATAGCTGCTCTTTTTAAGCGATCATTCTGTAAATAAATCGAATCACGTTCCTCTAAAGAACTTAGTAAAGAGCAAGTATCAGCAAGAACTACATTATACTTACTTCCAATCTCTTCCAAACTCAGACTAGATCGTTTTAATGAAAGTTCGTGCATAGACGGTTCATAACCTAAGGACCATTTAAACCTTTTTATTTCAAAAAATACCTTTTTTGAATATTCCCTTACGCAGATTTCGAAGAAATTGTGTTTTGGGTGTGTTCAAAAAATACCTTTTTTGAATATTCCCTTATCGCGAATTTCAAACGGCATTTCTTTTTCAGGCAAACTTCTATGTTTAATCAAAATTGCTTTTCTCCTTCCCCGATCATTTCTTAATTCAATTATACATTTGCTCCAATATTTGAACAAGTCTCCCCCAACAATATTCACAGTTTTTTCAACACCTTTTCTTAAATCCTCTTCACTCAAGAACTCAGAATAAACTTGATTTGTAATTAAAACCGGAATTTCTTTCTTCCTCGCTATTTCTGCAAGCGTTCTCATTTGCCCTGCAACTTCTCGATTAACTTCTTTAATCTTATCTTCGGGCGAAGCTCCGGAGGTAGGACGAGTGGGATCACGTTCGTGCATGTTCTTCAACTGCACTGCATCCCCCAGTTCAAGACGATAAAGCATTGCCATCCCATCAATAACAATCAATCCGACATCTTCTTTTTTCAAATGCTCCAAAAGCTTAGCAAAAACTTTTTTTTGTTCGTCAAAACTCGTCGGATTAAGCAAAAGAATATTCTTCAAATAATTTTCATAATCTTCTCCGACAATTTGCCTTACCCTATCAACAGAAAATCCTCCTTCGCTATCAACAAAAATTACTTTTTTATCTTTCTTCGCTTGAGAACACGCAGCTAAAATTACAAAATTAGTTTTCCCGCTTCCCGCCGGCCCAGCAATCATTGTGATAATGTCTTTTTCATACCCGCCAAAAAGCCATTTATTCAAATCAAAACTCCCTGCCGAAATTTTTTCAGATCTCGCTTTCTTCTCTGGCATAAAAAACAAAGAAAAAAACAGTTAATAAGCATTATTGACCTAAAGTTTACTCAGAATAAAATCAACCCTTTCCGAAATCGGCATTGCCGGAACAAAAATAATTTCATGCCCCAACTGAGAATAATTCTTTTGGATCAAATCATGAATAATCTTACCTTCTTCAGAAGTTTCTTTTCTAATTTCTGTCCTTTCAAAGTTATCCAGTAAATCCAAAACAAAAATTTTGTCCGCAGAAAAATAATCAATTATTTCTTGTTTGAACGGACATTCAACATTCATAAAATCAAAATAAGCCAGACCGTCGACAGCGCTTCTGTCTAAAAAAGCAATTCCTGAAGAAAATGCGCTCTCCATCTCAACTTGAAGATCAAAAATCTTTCTTTGAAATTCAATAAAATTATTTTTGTGAGAATCTTTGTAAGAGCCCCCATCCTCAAAGAACTTTCCGCTTATAATTTTCTCCGCAGCTTCAGGAATCACTTCAAATCCGCGTCTTTTTAATTCGTTAATTACAGAAGTCTTCCCGCAGCACGGCCCACCGGTTATAATAAACTTAGACATTTTCTCTTTTAGAGAATTATAAAAATAACGGAATATAAAAATCTAATCAATCACAATTAACTTAATAAGTAGAGTTAAAAATTAACATCTATGAGTGAAGAAAACAAATTAGCAGAAGTATTATCTCGAGATCCTCCTGCCATTCTAAATAAAAGTGAATATTATCATCTTTATCAACAAGGTTTTTTAGGAAATAAACCCTTAAGCTGGAACAGTTATGCAGATGTTCTTAAAAGCCATTGGAGAGGAGAAGTTTGCATTCGAAATAGACGATCCAGTTCTCAAACAATTTACAATATTCCCTTTAACGAGTTAGAAAGAGTTGTAAAGGATTTATGTAGAGACGGACAAAATTTAAGAGACCTAACTTTCAATCAATCTCTCCCCGACGATAAACTTTTAATTCAAGGAGAAGTAATTTATTCTCCGATAGGAAGACAAATTGGATTAAATCTGAATTATTCTGACGCTAAAAAACCAATGAAGATCTCTTTAAGAGAAAGAGAATTGTTTGCAAGTGGACTTGACGCGCTCTTGCTCCTAAAGAAAAATCTAAATTCTGCCAGTTTTGAAGATTTGCAAGAACTGTTTTCAATTTTCCCCAACTCTGCAATTGAATTTAGCGCTTATTCAATAAATATTGGAAATCTACCTGGAAGAAATACTTTAATTTGGGAAGTCAGAAATTATTAGTTACTTCAACTTCTTAAAATCAGCCAAAGTCTTATCAAGATCTTTGTTTATTGCGCTTACTGCGTCACTTACAGCCTTTTTAGGTGCTTTTCCTTTTGTTTTTACCAAAAGTTTAGGGTTTTTAGAAGGATGGTCTCTTTTCCAAGCAGCGAAGCTAACCGCTGAATCTTTATTCAAATACACTCTCAAAATCTCAGCCAAAGTAAGGTTGTCAAGCTCAAGCTCAATTTCTTCTTTATCTGATTTAAGAACATTTACCATAATAGAATACTAAGAATTATATTTAAAAACTCTTCGGTCACTTCTTCCTTCCAAAAATCAAATCCTGAATCTCATCATCAGACAAATCTTTCTTAGGAATTTTCTCTTTAACGTCACCTACTTTTACATCTCTATTGTTCAAATCGATTTCTTCTCCTTCTTCAAGATCATCGATATTTTTCTGAGAAACTTCTTTTTCTTCCTTAACTTCAATTTTTCCCTCTTTCTCTTCTTTAAGTTTTTTCAACTCCTTCAAGTCAGAGATTGTAAGCTCATTAGAAACTTTGGTCGTATCAAAGCCAATCTTTCTTTCTACTGGTGCTTTCTTGTAAAGATTTATTCTCAAAGCAGTTTGTATTTTCTTCAAAAGCTGATCACTATCATTTGGCAAAACCCCCATCTCCGCCATTTTAATGTCTTCTTCATGTTCACCGATTGATTCAGCAAATTGTTTTTGGGTTAACTTTTGGCTTCTCCTTGCCCTCATAATTGTCCAATGAAAATTATCAATTAAATCGTCTCTTGACTTAGGCTGAGGCGGTGCTTCATCAAATTTGCGTTCAACCAAGTTTCTCAAAGGCGCTTCATGAGGATCATAACCTCTATGTGTAGATGGATTAACTCCTGCTGCCCGAGAAAGTCTTTCATAAACAGTTCTTTTCTTTTCTGCTTCTTTAAGTTGAAGATTAGTCGGTCGCCTAATTATAGGAATATCTAAAATACCTGCACATCGTTCACAAACTTTTACGACACCTTCTCTCCCAATAGCATCATAAAGAATAGTAACATCACCCGAAACACCGCATTTAAAGCATTCTTCCATAAAAATTAATCAATTAAAGCTTTTTTAAGATTTGTATTCTAAAATGAGAATTTCTTTAGATTTCTTTCAATTTCTTCCTTAGAGTGAAAGCCATAAAGAACTTTATTTTCATTAATAATTAAAGCAGGGAACTCAGTCACATTATAAATCTCCATCTGCAAATTAACAATTCCAAGATCCAAATCTCCTGCAATCGGAATAAGTATAACTGAATTGCCCTGTTCTTCTTTTATTGTCTCTAAAACGTTTGAGAGTGCTTTTTGCTCCGCAGTTTTTATATTATTAGCGGGATCATGTGAATAAACATAAACAACCGTATTAAAATTCTCATTACATTTACTTTTAATCAGTAGGGTATTTAACCAAAGTTCAGTCTTAAGCAGAACGTACCTTTCTTTTTCAATTTTAAGATCTTCTGAAATCTGATTTGCTTCTTCATATCTTTCTAACACCAAACCCTCAGCATAGAGATCATCGGCAAACTTAAGGTTTTGTTCCATCGCTGATTGACACGAACTGTTGCTCATAATCTGATAATAATAATTTTGAAGTTTCAAGTCAAGCGCCCCAATTTCATGCTCTCGGTATCCTTCAATAATGCTTGATGTTCTATAATTCTCAAGATAATAACCGATACTAATACCTAAAAGAAAAATTACTGCAGTAACTAAAAAAGATTCTACAAAAACTCTGAAACGATTGTTTACTATTTGGTGT
>CAZFDH010000026.1:0-12236 GCA_964518155.1 Candidatus Woesearchaeota archaeon | reverse complement strand
AATCATAAACAGAATGATAAGGCGCGTAACAAAATCCAATTACTCCTAGTCCTGGCTGATTTCCTACCGGTTTAGAAACAAGTAAACTTCCTTCAGAAGGTTCAACATTTAGTGCATACGGCCACGACGCAAAATTCAAGAATCTCACCTCGCTTTCAACCGGCAAATCCAAAACAAAATATTCGTTCTTCTCATCGCTTAGAGTAAATTCTTTCCCGCTTTTCAAAGCCAAAGTGTTTGCTTCAGTTGCATTTCTTAGCGTTGAAACAATTTCTTCACCATTCCAAACTTTAGGCGCGCAGGTTAATTCAACGCCGTCGACAGGAGCATAAAGCCTCAAAACATCAATCGCGTAATCTTCCAAAAATAATTCTTCTTGTTCTTGTTCATAAACTTTCAAAGCATCTGAATAAAGTACACCTAAATTTGAATCAACCGTAACTTTATGATTCGAAACCGTCGCACTTTCATCATTTCTGTTTACTTCCAAATCCATGTTTAAATTAACAACAACATTTCCATCATTTATTTTAACGTCGGCGCTTGGACTTTCGGTCAAAATTTCAAAACCGTTTTCATAATATTGATCATAAACACAATCTCCAATTCTTTCTTCTATATATTGTGCTAGTTGTTCTTCCATCTCGTTTTTCGACGGGACTTGTTGTTTAGCAATGTTGTTTCCAGAAACATAATACCAATAAGGGATTGGATTACCCATAAAGTCTAATTGAGAAGAAAAAGGCATGTATCCAGAACCAATTTCATATTGAGGTAAGTAAATGTAACCGCCTTGACTTTCTAAAATGTCGACTCCAGTCAAAGTATAATCTTCGACACATGAACTGAAAGTTGTATAGACTGGTTCCATAAAAGCCGGAACTTTTGAGCCAAGTCCTCCTCTCGCAAAAAAGAACGCTACTGCCGCTGCAATTATAACTACTGCAACGATAACAAAAACAGTTACTTGTCCCCGATCACCTCTTCTCAAAAACATGTTCAAAGATAGGATTTTACATATATAAATCTTATCCGAATTAAGAATATAATTGGTGTCGATCTTCAAGAGATTAACAAACATAGATTAATAATTTCTATAATGAAAGAGGTGATAATCATCCCAAGGTTAATTTTAGCCGAGCCAAATTTGGGCGGGTGGGATGCAAATCATAATTGCGAGTTGTGAAGATAATAAAAATCACAAAGCAAAAATTAAATCTCGTTCGTCTTCAGAAAGTTTAAATATCTCTTGCAAATTCAATATTTGAAGGCCTTGTAGTCCAACGGCTAAGACGCATCCTTGACGTGGATGAGACCGCGGTTCAATTCCGCGCAGGGCCATAAAATTGAACTTTAGTTTTGTTCGAAACTGAAATTTCGGACAAAAGGGAACGAACGAAGTGAGTGAACTTCAATTCCGCGCAGGGCCATTCCCGCAAATTTTATAAAACTCCCCTACCTTAATATCACATGAAAGAGGCGAGGAAAGTTTCACTTTATTTAATATCATCATTCATATTCATTGTTGTCGGCTTTGTTATTGGAAACGGAGGACCTTCCGGATCAGCAGTTCTTGATAGCGCAAATTCAACTTCAAACCTAGTAGCATTGAGTTTGATTGTCATCGGTTTGATCGGACTTTTAATGGCTTACAAAAAAATGAAAAATTAATTCTTACCGCCCTTTACTTGTCCCCAGTTTTCATCTACTAATTCAAAATTTATCTCAGAAGAATCTATTCTTGCCAGAGAGCACAAATCCTTAAACAGTTCTTCAGGCAAAAGCCGCACTTCAACAAAATAATTTTTCATCGTCGAATACGGTACATCGATTCCTCTTTCCTTCAGGCTTCTAAGAGAAACGCAGTTAATTTCACCCAAGACTTTCTTCAAAAATTTTCTTTGCTCGCCTTTTCCAAATTTTATTCTCATGATTTTGTTTAATTTTTGTTTGAATTAATTAAATTAACAGTTGCAATTTGACAAATTTAACAAACACCTTTAGGGTTTGATGGTGAGTGGGCGGGAATACAAATTGCAATTGCAGCTGAAATGACTTCCAAACAAAAAGTCAATTCACTACGGGACCACTAGCAACCAAAACTTTAAAAACCTTTTTCACAGAAAGAATTCTATGAAGTTACCAAAACAAACAATGAGATTTAATCCTTTTACTAGAAAAAGGACTTTGCATAAAATAAAAGTAGTTTCTACTGGTGCAAAGAGAGGAAGCCTCCGAAGAGGAAGTATTGTCAGAGCGAAAGCTAGAGGACTCGGACGAGGAATCGGTAACAAAGGAAAATGGGGATCAAAACCAGCAGTATCAAAATTCAAGAGAAAAGCTAAAACAACAAAAAAGACAAACATAATGTACACTTGCACCCAGTCCGGAAAATCACATTACCAAAAAAAAGGAAAGAGAGCAGGGAGAGTAATACAAGAATAAAATGGCTATCGCAAAAAGAAGAAAAAAGTTTTTTGATGTTGAGATCCCAATAATCGGAAAAGAAACTCAATTCCAAGCATATGAATTAGAGGATCTTGAAGGAAGATATTCCCGTTATGATTTAACAAGAATTTTAAGAGGAAAGAGTGCAATGATTCAGCTTAAAGTAAGTATTGAAAACCACAAAGCAATTGCTAAACCAACTTCATTGGTTCTTTTGCCTTACTATTTAAGAAGAATGATTAGAAAAGGAACAAACTATGTCGAAGATTCATTCTCAACGAACTCTAGAGATGCTCAAATAAGATTAAAACCGTTTTTAATTACAAGAAGAAAAGTTTCCCGTGCAGTAAGAAAAGCTTTAAGAGCAAAAGCAAAAGAAGAGTTGATCGCTTACGCTAAAGGAAAAAGCGCGCAAAGAATCTTCGACGACATTTTAAAGAACAAAATCCAAAAAGACTTAAGCTTAACATTAAAGAAAATTTACCCTTTATCCTTATGTGAAATAAAAGAAATTAGAATAGAAAAACAATTCGAAAATGTTGAGCCTGAAGAGATAGTTCAAGAAGATAAAAAGGAAGAAGTTGAAGAAGAAAAACCAAAAAAGAAGAAGGCAAAATCAAAAGAATCTGAAGAAGAAAATAAAGAACCTTCTGAAGAATAAAAAAGTTTAAATAATTCTAAGATATAAAAATAATATGATTTTCAACTACTCAAATTGGTTTTATTTTTTTGAATAGTTGAGACTTCTTTACAAAATGTCTCAAGAATATAATCCTAAAACAGAAGTATATGATCCATATAGATCTTACCCTTCAGAAAGAGACAACCGGACTGCCGCAATGGCAAGAATTCTTGCAAACGCATCTCATTCATCCATGGAAGAATTAGCTCGCGCGGGAATAATCGCATACAGTTCAAAAAAACAGAATTCTTCTGAAGAATAAAAACTCTTTTAAACCAGTTAATTCTAAAACAATTGTGCCTGCATAGCTCAGTGGTAGAGCAATTGCCTTGTAAGCAATAGGCCGGGGGTTCAAATCCCTCTGCAGGCTTTTTCTGAAAGAAAAAGATGCAATAAGAAATCTATGATTTCGACTTGCAGGCTTTGCATGCAGTTGGCCTGAATTTATTCTGAGCCTCTGCAGGCTTTTTCTGAAAGGAAAAGATGCAATAAGAAATCTTTGATTTTGACTTGCAGGCTTTTTCTAAAACTTCTTCTGTCTCATAGACAAATGACTTTCCAGACATCTATAACAAACCCATTTAGAATAAAAAGAATCGTATTTCTTCTCCCCCTCACAATTTTCACAAAATAATTCTTCTTTATCCACTTAAATCACACTCTTTAAAACTCAAAATGAGCGAAAGAAAAAATTGTTTTAGCTTTTTAAAATTTACTTTAATTTTACCGCAGTCCCATATGCAAGCATTTCTGCCGCACCAGTCATAATCATAGAAGTTGTAAATTTGAATCCAATAATTGCATCTGCTCCCATATCTTTTGCATTGTTAACCATTCTGTTGTACGCTTCATCTCTTGACTGATTTGCCATTTCAGTGTACGTCACAATCTCTCCACCGACGATGTTTTTCAATCCAGCACCAATATCTCTTCCAATATTTCTTGCACGGACAGTTGACCCTCGAACAATTCCTATTATCTTCACCACCTTCTTCCCGGGAACTTCATTACTCGTTGTAACAATTATTTCTTTCATATTTTAATAAAACCTCAAGAGTTTAAAAATTATTACTTTCTTATCACTTCAATTTTGTCTTCATTTTTGTTAAACAAAATATAAAATCCTAAAATAATTATCGGAGCACCAAAAATTATCCCCCCATAACCAACTTTATCTCCAACTGCCAAGGGAATAATAACTAAAACAAAACCAAAAATAATCAGTGCTAGTCCCGAAAATAACTGTCCGTAATTCATAATAATTAAAGCAAATCAAGATTTAAAATCATTTCTTTTTCTTTATGCAAGATTTACATGCAATATAACCGTGCCTAATAAAGTACTTTTCATCATTATTGTTCACCCGGTATTTCTTTTTTATCAGTTTTGAAAATCTACATGTTCGTTTATGGTACCTCATTTCTTCATTTGAACCAACATATTCATATTTGGGAATATCCAGCTTTTTCCTAGGATTAGTGATATAAATTGGTCTGTCTATTTCTCTTACTACCTCCTTGAATATTTCCACCGGCTTTTCAACAATTACTTCTTGCATAATAGGTTTCTCAACGATCTTTTCAATTTCTTGAAAATGAATATGAATTCTCTTTTCTACAATAAAGAACAAAAAAACTGAATAAAAGATAACTAAACCAGCGCCCAAATAAACTCCCTCCCGGAAAGTTAGATCAAAAACTGAAAGTGACCCGGCAAACACGCCAATTAAGAATGCTCCTAAAATAACTGCGCTAAAAAAATATTCCAAACCCCTCCTCATATAAAACAAAAGAAACTCAAACTTTTAAATCATTCCATCAAGACTTCGGCCTTTCCATCATCAATCAAAATCTGCGCAACATCTTTTTGAATATTTGCAATCTGTCCTTTTTCATAAGGACCCATTTTTTCTCCATCTAGTCCAACAAATTCACTCACATCATCCAAGAACATAATAAGTTCATTCTTTATCTCTTCATCTTTCTTCCCATTCAAAACTTCGTTCAATTTTTTGTCAGAATTATCAATGCATTTCATCAATTCTTCAAAGAGTTCTTTTTCATAAGTTAACATATTGTCAAAATCTTGTTTCGAAATTCCTGTCTCAGCCGCAATTAAAACCAAATTCAAAAGCTTCTTTCTTCTAATTCTCATTAGTTCTTTGAAAAGAGTGATCGCGTTTTCAAGCTGCTTTTTAGTTTTAACAATCACATCAGAAAAAACGTCATCTTCTTTCGAAGCCATTTCCTTTTTCTCTTTAAGATAGTCCGCAACATCAATAATAAACGACTTATTCAACTTTTGCAAGCTTTCAGAATATCTTTCTTTTCGAGCCGCCTCGTAAATTTCATTATAGGTTATCATAAAAAAACCACTGTCCATGACTTTTTAATGATTTTTATTGTAGAATCACTTAAACCCAGCCTTCTTAAACAAATTTTCTCCGTTAAATTCGCCCAAAGATCCATTAGCTGCATCCTTTTCACAAAATCTTTTTTCAGAATAGTTTTGCTTTTTCGAATTGTAAACCAAAACCGGAATAGGATCAGCGGAATGCGCTTTCAATTTGCACGGCGTAGAATGATCCCCAGTTACAACAATTTTAATTTCCTTATCCATTGAAAACTTTCTTAAGAAATTAAATAAGACTTTGTCTATGTATTCGATCATGCCTTTTTTTTCAAAAGGTTTGTTATCATGCCCAGGCAAATCTGTTTCTTTGATATGAATGTAAGCATAGTCATATTTTTTGTAATTTTTTCTAATTGTCTTAATTGCATATTTGCACGCTTTTTTCAGACCATCATGAAGATTTTCATAAACGTCCAACTTTTTCATCTTGGGATAATCAAAACCATAAACATTCATTGCAGAAAGTTTTGAAAAACCAATTTCTAACGGCATATAACCTAGAGAAATCCAATTTGGATATTGTTTTAATTTAGGAACTTCAACTCCTGCACTTCTTACCAAAAGGAAATTTGCTGGAAGCAATCCTCTCCTGACCCGTTCTTTATTAATTGGGTGATTTTCTAAAATTTCATAAGCTTTCTCCAAAAATTCGTTCACAACATTTGCACTGTATTGGGAATTTTCATCATCGTCAAGCGGACGGCAAACAGAAATTTTTGAAGCATCAGTTGCTTTTCCATTAGAATAAGTTTTATCATTACCTGAAATATTCTCCGAGAATCCGCCCCTAAAAACCAAAACCGCTCTATGCTGAACAGTTGAAACAAATTCAAAATCAAGAGGCATTTTTATTCCGTTCAAAGCGTCTGCCAACTTTTTTGCTTCATCAGTCGTCAAAGTTCTTCCAGCTCTACGATCAACAATATTTCCATTTTTGAAATTATCAATCGTTGCGAAGTTTACTCTCAAAGCCAGGTCTCCCCGTTTTAATTCAAGTCCCGCGCCGCTCGCTTCAAGCTGCCCTCTGGAGCTCGCCATCAATTTATTTCCAAAAATAGAAACAATCGCTTCATCTGACTGCGGAACAAAACCTTCTTTCACAGAAAACATCTGCCCAAGTTCCCCTCGGCTAGAAAGATAATCGAGATTAGGAGTATAAGCTGCTTCCAGTGGAGTCTTACCGTCAAGAAGCGAATGAGGCAAATCCCCAATTCCATCCAATATAACTAAAATTCCCTTCATATATTAAACAAGAATTCAAACTTTTTAATAATTGTTGTTATTTCTAATCTTTCCTATAATCTTTCCTATAATCCAGCCAATAATCGCACCAATAATAAAAAAGAACAAAAAATTAAAAATTAATATAAAAATTACTCCCACAGTTTTAACAAGAATATTTGGTTCTTCAACTAAACTCCCCATCCCCAAAATAATCATAAAAAATGCTAAAAGAATTCCAGGAAACCATATTGAAGCCCCAATAGTCAATTCCAATAAATGCTGACTAGCTCTTGTTTGAATAAGAGAATCAGATAAATAAATTAGAGTATAGGAGATAAATACTACAACAAGGCTAACAACTCCTCCCTTCAACCAACTCGGCCATTCTTTCCAACCCATTTAACCATTAATAAATACACAATTATAAATCTTATCTAATAAAAAAGAAGTAACCCAAAACTTAAAAATACCTTTATTCCTACTTTAGACATGTTTGACTCACTAAAGAAAAAATTCTCAGAATGGACAAAAAAACTGTCAAAAGATAAAGATGAAGATCTCGAAGAAATAGATTTAACTAAGAAGAAAAAAGAAACTAAAGTCAAACCGAAAAAAGAAAAAAAGACTAAAGAAAAGAAAAAGATTAAAGAAGAAAAGCAGGTAGAGGAAATAAAAGTCCCAGCATCCCAAGATGAAAATTTAGACAGCGAAGAAGACAAAGAAATCTTAAAAGAAGAATTTGAAGAAAAAAAAGAATTGGTTAAGATCTCATCTAGCGAAGCGCTCGTGGGCGGGCGGGCGGGAAAAGAACCCGAAGAAGAAAAAGAAGGTTTCTTCAAGAAGTTAACTTCCAAAATAAATAAAGTGGAAATTTCAGAGGAAGATTTCCAAACTTATGCAGATGATCTGGAATTAATGCTTCTTGAAAATAACGTTGCGCTAGAAGTTGTCGACAAAATAATTTTAGATCTAAAGAAAAAACTTGTCGGAAAAGAAATCTTAAAAAAAGAACTCGAAACAGAAATAAAGGATTCACTCAGAGATTCAATTGAAGAAGTTTTAGTCCAGCCTTTCGATTTAATTCAAGAAATAAAAGAAAAAAAAGATCCATATGTGGTTTTATTCTGCGGAATAAATGGAACAGGAAAAACAACAACAATTGCAAAAATTGCTAACATGCTCAAAGATCGAAACATTTCTTGCGTTTTGGCGGCAGGAGATACATTCAGAGCAGCATCAATCGAACAATTAAAAAAACACGGCGACAAATTAGGAGTAAAAGTAATTTCTCAGGATTACGGCGCAGATCCAGCCGCAGTGGGTTTTGACGCAATACAATACGCGAAAAAAAATCACATAAAATGTGTTTTGATCGACACTGCCGGAAGAATGCACACTGAAAAAAATTTGATGGCACAAATAGAAAAAGTTTCAAAAGTTTGCAAGCCCGACGCAAAAATCTTCGTCGGAGAATCAATAACCGGAAACGATTCAGTAGACCAGATAAAGGCATTTAATGATGCAGTTAAAATCGACGGAATAATTCTCTCAAAAGCGGACATCGATGAAAAAGGCGGAACTGCTTTAAGCGTCGGATACGTAACAAAAAAACCAATTTTATTCTTAGGAACCGGACAAGAATACGACCAAATCGAAAAATTCGACAAAAGAAAATTCACAGAAAAATTGGGGTTGAGTTAAGCGAAATTATTCCATTGAGCAAGGTTATCCATTATTCTTTCTTCAAATGCCTGTTGATAATATTCACATTCATCTCGACTATATTTATTATATGTCTCTTGCTTTCTTTCTTCAATTGATTCTTGATTTTCTCTTAAGCTTTCAATTGAAACAATACGAAGATCATAAACACTAATTAAATCGCCAGTTGGTTCTCCAGAATTGAAAACAATTTCATAGTAGCTAGAACCAGAAGGAGAATCAGCAATCAATTTTCCAATTGTTTTGCCTGGATAATTACTTTCTACAAAATCTTTTATCTCTAGTTTTTTACCATTAGCTTCAGGAATTCCCCTAAAAGATCTTTGTATTAATTTATCTTCTTTCATAGCTCCAGTTATCACTGTCGCAATATCATTAAAGAGATACTTCTTATCGCTCTCATCAGAAGTTGAACTAGAAAATTGTTCTGCATTCTGTTCCAGCTGTTCAAGAGAACTAAAAGTTGTAAAGTCTTTCTTTCTAAAAATAATTACATAATAATTAGATTCTCCAAAACTATTATCTACAATATAGCCATCAACATAAACCCATTCAAACGGAGGATTAGCTCTTTCAACATTATCTTGAGCAACTGCTTTAGCTAATTCCAAGGAAACAGGTGTTTCTCTTATCTCGTTTATCTCACAACCATCAAAATTACCAAACAAAAAAATTCCAGAAATAATCAGGGCAATAATCAAAACAATAGAAATGATCCAAACAAGTTTGCTCATAGATAATACAAATGAAAACAGATTTTAAATTTATCTTTTTCTCAAAACCGAAATTCCAGAGACAATACTCATTATCCAAAATGGCCAAAACCAGACCATAATAATTGAGAATGGAAATAAAACTATTGGAGCTAAAATTCCTAAAAGAATGGCAAGGATGCCTCCAAATTTTAAGAAACCTTTTTTGATTAATCTAGAATTCCATAAAGATAATAGTCCAAGGATAATAAATCCAAGAGGATAAACAATTTTTTCTGAATCAACATCTCCTGCTAATCCAAAACCTCCGGGAACATGTCCGAGACTTAAAAGTAAAAATAATCCTAAGAATAAACCTCCAAACACAAGATAAATAATTCCTAAAGTAGAAATCCAGTTGGTATTATATTCTAATTTCATAAAAGTAATAAGAATTTTTACTTAAAAACCTTTCTCAATTTCATCGCCAGCATCGTCCCGGCAATCGCGCCAATAGTATTGAAAACTAAATCAAGCGCATTGTTAATGTAAGTTCCAACTCCAGTATTCTCGGCATAAACGTAAACTGCAAATTCAACAATCTCATTCAACGCCCCGACGCCAACTGCAACTAAAACTGTCAGGAAAAACAATGCTTTCTTTGAAGTCTTAGGCTTTGTATAATGCACAACAACACCATACAAAAATATTGAAGCAATGAAATAAAAGAAAAAATGCAATACTTGATCATACCTCAAAATGTAATAAGGGTCGCCCACAATATTAAAGAAAATTATTCCATACCATGCCGTCTCACCATATCTGAAAAGCCCTCCAGCAAAATGCAAAAACAGCCAAACTAAAAATCCAACCTTAGCAAAAACCGGAAAATTAAATTTCTTATCCGCAAAATAAACTATTAATGCAACAACAAAACTTACAACAACATACACCAAAAATTCCCAGTTTTGCTTCATAATTGAAAACGCCAAAAAGAAAGCCAAAATAGCTAGCGAGCTGTACAAAAACCACTTTTTCATAAACTGCTTAATCAAAAGAAGATTATAAATCTTCCCCAACCATAACTTTATTAATATCCAAAAAACTGCTATTTCTATGCTGGAAAAATTAGGCCAAGTATTGAGAAAGACAACAGATAGAATTTCAAATGCTATCTTTCTAGACAAGACTTTAGTAGATTCAATCGTCAAAGATTTGCAAAGAGCACTAATCGAAGCAGACGTAAATATACTTTTAGTAAAACAGCTTTCAGACACAATAAAGAAAGAAGCACTTGACGAAAAAATAAAGGGAATAGAAAAAAAAGAACACATAATAAAAATTCTCCATGACCAGCTTGTAAAAATCTTAGGAGAACACAAAGAACTCAAGATCCAAAAAGAACAAAATAAAGTAATGCTTCTGGGTTTATACGGTGCAGGTAAAACAACAACAATCGGAAAACTTGGAAATTACTACGCAAAGCGGGGAAACCGTGTCGCGTTAGTCGGGCTAGACGTTCACCGACCGGCAGCAAAAGAACAGCTTAAACAAATCGCAGAAAAAAACAAATTAACTTGCTTTGTAGACTTCGACGAAAAAGACCCTGTTAAAACATTCAAAAAATTCAAAAAAGAACTCCAAGAATATAATGTCGTTTTGATTGATACTGCGGGAAGGCATAATTTAGATAAAGAATTAATTGACGAAATAAAATCCTTAAATAAAGAAATAAAACCAACAGAAACAATTTTAGTTATGCCTGCCGATATTGGCCAAACTGCAAAAACCCAAGCATCTGAATTCAAAAACGCGCTAAATATTTCAGGAGTAATAATTACAAGAATGGATTCAACTGCAAAAGGAGGAGGAGCATTAACTGCATGCGCCGAAACGAGTGCCCCGGTTTATTTCATAACAACCGGAGAAAAAATCAACGACCTTGAAACTTTCAACCCAGAATCATTCTTGTCCCGTCTTCTTGGAATGGGTGATTTGGAAAGCTTAATGGAAAAAATCCGTTCAGTCACCGACGAAGACAAACAAAAAGAAATCGAATCAAAATTAAAAGAAGGAAAATTAACTTTGGAAGATGTTGTCGAGCAAGTTAAATCAATGAACTCTCTTGGAGGATTTGATAAAATTAAATCAATGATCCCGGGCCTAAGCAAAGCAAAAATATCCGACGAAGTTCTTGAAGGACAGCAGACAAAAATTGCTCGTTGGGAACACATAATTAAATCTATGACTCGGCAAGAAATTGAAAACCCTTTAATTTTAGAAAAACAAACTTCCCGAATCGGGCGGATTGCACGCGGCTCAGGTGTAAACAATTCAGAAGTCCGTGCACTTTTGAAACAATACAAAATGCTCAACGAATTAATCAAAAGCGGAAACTCAATGGATATGGAATCGGGCGCACTTTCACAAAAACAAATGATGAAGCTTGCAAAGAAATTTGGTAAAAGAGGAATGAAGTTATGAAATTCAAATACTCCCTCCTCTTAATAATCTTCATCGCCGCATTCATAAGTTCACTCATCTTAACTATAACTCCAGCCCCTCCGATTTGCGAAGAAGGATGCGACATCGTTCAAACTTCCGTTTATGCAAACACACTAGGAATAAAAAATTCTGCTTATGGTGTTGGAATTTTCGCTTTTATGAGTTTAATAACATTCTTACAAATAAAAAAGCCTTCAAAAAATAAAAAAAGTTTGATTCACACTGGAACAACAATAGGAGCAATCATCGCAACTTACTTCCTATACTTGCAATATTTTGTTCTTCACGCATACTGTCAATATTGCCTTGTCGTCGACGTTGGAATGCTCCTTGCATTAATAATAATTTTATTTGACAGAAGTTAAAATCTTGAAAAAGAATGGGTAGAAACAGAAAATACTCTAACTCCTCTATCCCCTTCAAGAGCGTAACCAATATAACCCATTTTGCCTTGAAAATTATTAAATGCTAAATTTCTTAATCGAGTCGAAGAATGATATGCTGCAGGACTGTGAGAATTAATTCTAATCAATTTGTTGGGCATTAATCCT